>CAZVFM010000384.1:0-2260 GCA_964626095.1 uncultured Roseivirgaceae bacterium
AACACCAGGCCTTTAATTACCCTAATAAAATTACTGATGTAGATTTTGATGGCTGGGTACAGGAACGTGGCCTGTACTTTCCCGGAGAATGGTCGACTGAATTTGAGGCCTTGATTTCTGCCAATGATACCGGAGAAGCGCCTAAAGACGGTGCCTTGCTGGTAGCAAAGTATGGTAAAGGTCATTTTATTTATACCGGACTTTCCTTCTTCAGGCAATTACCCGAAGGTGTGCCCGGTGCTTATCGATTATTCAGTAATTTGGTTTCTTTGAAACAAGAAGAACCAAAAGCCGAACAAAGTCAAAGGAAAAAAAGCAAAAGAAAATGAGCGAAAAAGAGGCTACTAAAATTCCGGTATTTAAAAACTGGAAAGGCTGGTACTTGCTGGTGCTTGCTGTGCTCATGGTTCAATTGCTGCTTTACTATTTCATCACTTCCATTTTTGCATGAGTACCATTGACTGGGTCATATTATTTGGTACGCTTATCAGTATTGTGGCTTACGGTACATGGAAGACAAGAGGCAGTAAAAACATTCAGTCGTATTTACTAGGAGACAATACTTTGCCCTGGTGGACCATCGGGTTATCTATCATGGCAACACAGGCCAGCGCGATTACCTTTTTATCTACACCCGGTCAGGCTTTTGAAGATGGCATGCGCTTCATACAGTTTTATTTTGGTTTGCCGTTAGCGATGATCATTCTCAGTATTACCGTTGTTCCTATTTTTTACAGGCTCAAGGTTTACACGGCTTATGAATATTTAGAAGGCAGATTTGATTTAAAGACACGTTCATTAGCTGCCATGTTGTTTTTGATACAAAGGGGTTTGGCAGCTGCCATCACCATTTATGCGCCATCCATAATTTTATCGGCCATTCTTGGATTACCCTTGGGTATTACCAACATCATCATTGGTGTTCTGGTAATTATCTATACCGTTTCAGGAGGAACCAAAGCAGTTAGTATCACCCAAAAATACCAGATGGGAATTATGATGGGAGGGATGATACTTGCGGGAGTTTGGGCAGTTTACATGCTCCCTGAAAATGTAGGTTTTAAAGAGAGTTTTGTATTGGCGGGTGAGATGGGTAAGCTCAACCTGGTGAATTTGGAATTCAATCTTTCCGATCGTTACAATATTTGGTCGGGCCTGATTGGCGGAATGTTTCTAGCACTCAGTTATTTCGGTACTGATCAAAGCCAGGTGGCCAGGTACCTGGGGGGTAAATCGGTTACCGAAAGCCGGTTGGGTTTGCTCTTTAACGGACTGCTGAAAATACCTATGCAGTTTGTCATACTTTTTATTGGCGTATTGGTTTTTGTGTTTTATCAATTTTATCAACCCCCATTGTATTATAATGAAACACTGAAAACACGTGCGGCTCAAACCGAATACAAAGACGATTTGCAGGCACTTGAGTTGAGCAATGAAATACTGCACCAGGAGAAATTGATTGAAGTGAATGCCCTGTTACAGGCATCGCGGGATGGTGATGAAGCATTAGTAGCGACACAACGCGAAAAAGTGAAAGCCATGCAAAAAGAAAGTGTCGGTTTGCGCGTGGAAGCCAGAAATAAAATTGCAGAAGCATTACCGGGCGCAAAAACGCTCGATACCGATTATGTTTTCATTCATTTTGTGATGAAGCACTTACCCCATGGCATTATTGGTTTACTGATGGCGGTAATTTTTTCAGCGGCCATGTCTTCTACCGCATCAGAGCTCAATGCTTTATCATCCACTACAACAGTTGATATTTATAAACGATCCATTAAAAAATCGGCAAGTGATACGCATTACCTGAAATCATCTAAAGCTTTTACCTTGATGTGGGGCTTGATCGCTATACTTTTTGCGAGCCTGGCTGATCTGGCCGAAAACCTGATCCAGTTTGTGAACATTATTGGTTCATTGTTTTATGGCACAATACTGGGGATTTTCCTTTCGGCTTTTTATATCAAATACATTAAAGCCAATGCGGTATTCTATGCGGCAATTCTTGCTGAAGCCGTGATTTTGTATTGCTACTTCTATACGGATATTGCTTACCTGCTCTTTACCTTTATCGGATGTTTCCTGGTGATTGCCTTCGCAATGATTTTACAGTTTGTAAATAATGAGCTCAACAAATAATAGATTGTTTGAAGTAACTTGATTGTGTTGGCCCATATTAAAGATTAACTAAAACAAAAAGCCCGAATTGCTTCGGGCTTTCTATTATCGGAGAGAGAAACTTTGTAGTTTATTTCAAACT
>CAZVFM010000385.1:0-2232 GCA_964626095.1 uncultured Roseivirgaceae bacterium
ATCTTTTACACTTGATTCGGAATCAACCTGAATGAGCAGACCGGGTTGTTCACTGAAAAGTATTTTAATTAAATCATTTTCTTCTATTGAGTTTAAATCAAGATTCAATCCAACTCCCGGCTGAGCGAAACACATTTCCAAGGCAGCTGTGATCAATCCACCGGCAGAGATATCATGACCGGCTAATACTCTATTTTCTTTGATGAGTTGCTGCACGCAAGCAAAAGCATTGATGAAATATTGCTCATCGTTAACCGTAGGACAAGCATCGCCCAACAGGTTTAGTACTTGCGCGAAACTGCTTCCGCCTAATTCAAAATTATCTTTAGCCAGATCAACATAAATAAGTTGTGTGCCGGACTTTGTCTGTAATACCGGGTCAATAATTTTATCCAAAGCATCCACTTCTGCCATGGCAGAAATAATAACCGTGCCCGGAGAAAGCACTACTTCTCCATTAGGATATTTCTGTGCCATGGAGAGTGAGTCTTTTCCGGTAGGAATATTGATGCCGAGCTTGCAGGCAAAATCGCTCACAGCTTCAACGGCTGCATAGAGCTTGGCATCTTCGCCTTTGTTCTTGCTGGGCCACATCCAGTTGGCGCTCAAAGAAACGCCTTTCAATCCGTGCGAAAGAGGTGACCAGATAATATTTGTGAGTGCTTCTGCTATGGCCAGTTTACTTGCTTTAGCAGAATCGATTAATGCCGCAGCCGGTGCATGACCAATGGCTGTGGCTATGCCTTTGTTGCTGCTAAAATCCAAAGCCATTACACTTACATTGCTGAGGGGTAATTGTAGCGGACCACAAGTTTGTTGTTTGGCCACCCTACCTGTAACACAACGATCCACTTTGTTGGTCAGCCAGTCTTTGCAGGCAACTGCTTCGAGTTGCAGTACTTGTTCTATGTAATGCTGTAATTTATCCGCATCATAATTGAGAGATGCATAATGATGATTTTCTGATTGATCTGTAATTACCGTTTTAGGCGATGAGCCGAAGAAGTGCTTCACACTTAAATCAACAGCGGCCTTTCCTGCTTTGCGCGTATAAGTAAGTTTATCATCACCGGTAGTTTCGCCCACCACATACATAGGCGCTCTTTCCCGATCAGCAACCTTTTGCAGTTGCTCAATATCTTTTACTTTGATGGCCAGACCCATGCGCTCCTGAGATTCATTGCTGATGATTTCTTTGTCAGATAAAGTGGGATCGCCAACAGGCAGTTGATCAATGTCAATTTTACCTCCGGTATCTTCAAGCAATTCAGATAAACAGTTCAGGTGGCCGCCTGCACCATGATCGTGAATACTTACAATTGGGTTTTGGTCTGATTCCACCATGGCGCGGATGGCATTCATCACACGCTTTTGCATTTCCGGATTGGAGCGCTGTATGGCATTGAGTTCAATGGCATTTCCGTATTCACCGGTAGCAACCGATGATACTGCACTTCCCCCCATACCGATGCGGTAGTTATCTCCACCCATCATCACAATTTTATCTCCGGCCCGCAGTTTTTCTTTCTGACTGTCCTGTAGTTTTCCATAGCCAATGCCACCTGCTAACATGATCACTTTATCAAAGCCATATTTTTTACCTGCTTCAAAATGCTCGAAGGTTAACAAGCTACCGTTGATTAGCGGCTGACCAAATTTATTTCCGAAATCGCTGGCACCATCAGAGGCTTTGATGAGGATTTCAGTTGGTGTTTGATACAACCATTTGCGAGGATCAAATTTTTTCTCCCATGATCTTAAACCATTTAATCTCGGGTAGGAAGTCATATACACTGCCGTACCTGCCAGCGGAATAGAACCTTTTCCACCGGCCAATCGGTCGCGGATTTCTCCACCCGAACCTGTTGCTGCTCCATTAAAAGGTTCTACCGTAGTAGGGAAGTTGTGTGTTTCTGCTTTGAGGGAGAGTACTGATTCAATGTCTTTGGTCTGAAAGTACGCTGGTATGTCTTGCCTGGTGGGAGAGAACTGCCGGATCACCGGCCCTTTAATAAAAGCCACATTGTCTTTGTAAGCCGATACCAAAAAGTTAGGATTTGTTTTGGAGGTAAGCTTGATGAGTTGAAAAAGACTGGATTGTTTTTCCTTTCCATCAATAATAAAAGTACCGTTAAAGATTTTGTGGCGACAATGCTCAGAGTTTACCTGTGAAAAACCAAACACCTCACTATCGCTAAGCTTACGGCCCAGCTCTTTACTAACATTTTCTAA
>CAZVFM010000386.1:0-2224 GCA_964626095.1 uncultured Roseivirgaceae bacterium
CTTGATTCCCATTACAGGTACAAGTGACATCGACTCTGTTCCTCCTGCGATAATGATATCGGCCATGCCGGCTTGAATTCGTTGTGTAGCAATGGCAATGGTTTCTACACCTGATCCGCAATAGCGATTCACAATCATGCCGGGTGTATCAATACCTAAAGCAAGCAATGAAATGATTCTGCCCATTTGCATGCCTTGTTCGGCTTCGGGTACTGCATTGCCTACAATGAGGTCGTCAATCATTTTATTTTCAAGTCCGGGCACAGACTTAACCAAGTGTTTAATTACGTCTGCGGCCAAATCATCCGGACGGGTAAAGCGAAAGCCTCCTTTTTTTGCTTTGCCTACTCCTGTTCTGAAACCTTTTACGATGTATGCGTCCATGTTCGTTGTTATTTTATGTCTTTATTATTCTTTTAAGAGTTGACAATTGACATTCCCGAATTATCGGGAACAGTTGACAACGCTTGCGTATTCATTCTTTATCCTTTTTACGGGAATAACTATCAGGGTTCCCAATCATATGATTTAAAAGTTTTCCTATTTCCTTTGTCCTTGCATCAAAATCACTCCAAATATTTTGCGATATATAATTGCAAGCCAATGCAAAATCAAGCCAAACTCTTGTTTCCGTATTCTCCATATCGGCATCTGAAGATTTACTTACGAAGTGTGCTTTATACTGTCGCTTTCGATATGCTTCTCCAATACAAGCACAAACACTTCTTGATGACCTTCTCACCTGATCAGTAAGCGAGTACTTTTCCTCCGCTGGAAAATTCTTTGACTCATTATAAATATCCATTGCCAAACTAAAAGCTTTTTTATACACAGTTAGATCTCTAAATGTCTTGGCACTACTCATTGTCAATTGCTGATTGTCAACTGTCAATTAATTCCTTAAGGGTTTCCCTCCAGTTAAAATCGATTGTATTCTTTCTAAAGTCTTGCGTTCACCACAAAGTGATACAAAAGCTTCGCGCTCTAAATCCAATAAGTATTGCTCGCTCACTTCTTGCGGAGAAGTTAAATCTCCACCGCACATGATGTTGGCAATCCTCATGGCAATCTTCGCATCATGTTCTGAAATGTACTTGCCCATTTTCATGCCGTTTACACCTGCTGCAAACAAGGCCATGCCCGACCTGCCCAGTACACGTATGTTTTGTGCCTGCACCGGTTTGGTGTAACCTGCCTCTGCCAGTTCTATCACGGTCGATTTTGCATCCAATACTTGCCTGTCTTTATTGATGGTTACTCTGTCGAGGTCTCTGAGCACGCCCATCTCTCTGGCTTCTTCTGCTGAAAGGGCTACCTTGGCAGTTGCGATGTTCATAAACGCATTTTGCAAGGCGTTCATTTCTGCATCTCCATCTAAATAGCGGTCGCTGATGCGCTTGGTGAATTCTTTTGTTCCCCCGCCTCCCGGGATGAGTCCAACCCCAACTTCCACCAAACCGATATAGGTCTCGGCTGCCGCTACCGCTAAATCGGCATGCATGGTCATTTCGCAACCTCCGCCTAAAGTACGCCCATGTGGGGCTACTACCACAGGAATTGAAGAATAGCGTAATCGCATAACCGATTGTTGGAATGCACGCACCATAAAGTCGATTTCATCATAATCCTGCTCAATGGCGTACATAAAGACCATGCCCAGGTTGGCACCTAGTGAGAAATCGGGGCCCTGGTGACCTACCACCAGGCCGCGGTAATCCTTCTCGGCCAAATCGATGGCTTTGTTCATACCCTCAATTACTGCTGTTCCCAACGTATAGCTCTTGCTGCTCCAACTGAAGTTGATGACCCCATCGCCCAAGTCAGTGATTTTACTCTCGGCATTTTTCCAGACCACCTTTTCGCTGAGGTTTTCGAGAATGATGAAGGCTTCTTTACCCGAAATACTCTTGTATGATTTTGTGGGGATGTCGTAATACTTGCGCAACCCTTCTTCTACTTTGTAAAAAGATTTATTCCCTGCTGCGAGCATATCGTACACCCACTGCGCGGGTTTGTAGTTCATGCCCTCCATAGCAGCTAAAGTTTTTTCTACACCGAGTGCATCCCATGTATCGAAGGGACCAAGTTCCCAACCGAAACCTGCACACACGGCATCATCAATTCTGAAAAGTTCATCTGAAATTTCCGGAATGCGATTCGAAGCATATTGAAAGAGTGCATAAAAACAATCGCGATAAAAATCTCCGGCTTTATCTTTTCCTGC
>CAZVFM010000387.1:0-2151 GCA_964626095.1 uncultured Roseivirgaceae bacterium
AAAACTATATCTTAACTTTGGTTGAGCAATTGCCTGCACAATACAAAACCGTGTTATTGCTGTATCATGTAGAGCATATGAGCTACCAGGAAATTGCAGAGATTACAGAAATGCCGGAGGGAACCGTAAAGAATTATTTGTTTCGGGCGCGCAAATTATTGAAAGAAAAAGTAGAGAAAATGCAACAGGTATGAACATGGTGTCGGACGAAGAATTACAGAAACTGATTGAACAGGGAAATACTTCGCTCAATACAAGTGATGCGAAAGCTTATGAAAAGATTTTTGCTGTAATTAGTAAGGAACCTTCATTTAATTCATCAGCAGACTTAATTAATAAAATCATGTTGCGCGTGGAGGCAAAAAGAAAACGTGCAGAACGACTTGACATGGTGTACCTGTTTGCTGGAATATTTAGCATCATAGTTTTAGCTGTAGCAGCTTTAGTTTATCTGGATATTAAACTCGACATCAATCTGAACCTGAGTTTTCTCAACATATTCAGTGACTACAAGGGCCTGATTGTTATTGGAGGATTGATGATTGCGCTCATACAATTTTTGGATAAGAAATTTGTTAGGAATAAAATTTCGGGTTAATCCGCGAAGTCTTTTAAAGTAGGTTTTGCTCAATCCATTCCAGAATTTCTTCAAAAGAGAGTTCTCCTTTTGCGGCCTTAATTACAAATTCATATTTATCAGATTGGCTTGCCTGGATATCAAAACCATATTTACGAAGCGTCAATCTCATCAAAACATAAGCAGTTCTTTTGTTCCCATCAATGAAAGGATGATTTGAAATAATACTTTCAAAAATGGCAGCGGCTTTTTCAGTAGGATTCTTGTAGAGGTCATTGCCATCGAAAGTTTGGTAAGGTCGATTGATAGCAGATTCAAGAACCGCAGAATCTCTCAACCCCTTAACTCCACCAAAATTATCAATGAGAATGTCATGAATATTTTTGACTTCATTTAAGCCAATCATTGGGCTAATTTTTGAAGCAAGTCTTTGTCTTCATTGAGGATATCTTTTAAGTCTTTAGCAAGGCTTAACTTGTCTGCTGGCTGATTTTCAACCTGCTTGAGAAAATCCAAAATATCCTGAAGTACAGTTTCGGGTACTCGTTCAAGTGATTTATTAATTTCTATTTTAAGTTCCTTGAGTGTCATACATCACAAATGCTTTTACAATTTACTAAATTTTTATTATCCCAAGGATATTAAATTTTCTCAAATCACAGAATCAATTAAATATCAATACACCAAACTATTCTCCTTTAAAAACTCTGCAATCTGCACGGCATTGGTAGCCGCTCCTTTGCGCAGGTTATCGGCAACTATCCACATGTTTAATGTATTGGGTTGAGATTCATCTCTTCTTAATCTTCCTACAAATACCTCATCTCTGCCTTGTGCATTGAGTGGCATAGGGTAAATATTTCTTGAGGGGTCGTCTTCCACAATTACACCAGGGGTTTCAGCCAAAATTTTTCTTATTTCTTCAATAGCAAAATCATTATAAAACTCCGCATTCACTGATTCAGAATGCCCACCCATCACCGGTAAACGTACGGTGGTTGCCGTAACACCAATGCTATAATCATTCAAAATCTTTTTGGTTTCGTTCACCATTTTCATTTCTTCCTTGGTGTAAGCGTTATCTGTAAACACATCAATGTGTGGCAACACATTCATGTCGATGCGGTGCGGATATACTTTGTTCCCTTCAATGCCTTTGCGTTCGTCCATCAGTTGTTGTACCGCATCTTTACCTGTACCAGTAACCGACTGATAAGTAGAAACCACAATTCTTTTCAGTTTGTATTTCACATGCAGCGGTGCCAGCGCCAGCACCATTTGTATGGTTGAGCAGTTAGGGTTAGCTATGATGCGGTCGTCAATGCGCAACACGTGGCCGTTCACTTCGGGCACCACCAGTTTATGGTCGGGACTCATGCGCCAGGCGGAGGAGTTATCAATCACTACGCAGCCTTTATCAGCAAACTTAGGCGCCCAGTCTAACGAAATGCTTCCACCTGCTGAAAATATGGCAATATCTGGTGACTGATTGCAGGCATCTTCCACGCTAATAATAGCATAATCCTTTCCCTTGAATTCAATTTTCTGTCCTACTGATTTGGCCGAAGCCACCA
>CAZVFM010000388.1:0-1548 GCA_964626095.1 uncultured Roseivirgaceae bacterium
GAACCATAAATTAACGTTCAAAAATCGTTAATCGGTGTTCCTTGTTCTTAAATCAAGGAATTTCGTAGAACTGGAAAGCATCATTTATGAAACGTGATTATTGAAGAAGGATAGATCCCGCCTTATCAACCAGAACACCGAACAAGGATTAACGAACGCCGATTTCAGATGTTGGGACCAGCATTCTGAAAACTCATTTGACATTCAAAAATCGTTAATCGGTGTTCCTTGTTCTTAAATCAAAGAATTGCGTAGAACTGGAAAGCATTATTAGTGAATCGTGATTATTGAAGAAAGAGAGATACTGGACTACAGCATATCAAGGTGAACACCGAACAAGGATTAACGAATGTCGATTTCAGAAGTTAATAGGATATTATGAATCTACGCAAAATAATTCAAAAATCGTTAATCGATGTTCCTTGTTCTTAAATCAATTCTCTCTCCTACCAAATGGAGATTACAGTGTATAGGCATTGGACCATGTTGGAAACCTTAATGCTGCTGGTTGCCCCCTTTCCCTAGCACCTACCAACTCCCCCCGGCACCGCCGCCGCCAAATCCACCACCGCCACCGATTCATCAGTGTCGCCCGGAGCGACCGGGGTGATCACCGTGCTATCCCAGCCGTGGTTATTGATCTGAGGATATTCCGGAGCAAGCTGCCCCCCCTTGGTTTTGGATTAGGCATGCATAATCAATATTTTCCCTTAACTTTATGGCCGCAATGACCTTTTCAGACCATAAGCCTATGATGGTGACGAAGAAGATTCGAACCGGAATGGGAAATGCCAAGGTTGATACTGGAATGTGGCGGATAAGGAATGTTAGTGGTTATTGAGAAAAAATCCTGTGTTTTACCATCTTCTTTCTTAACTTCCAGCCTGATTCACTAAATACAAAAATGAGCGAATTGATTGATAGACAAGCAGATTTTTTTGAAAGAATTTCCGGTTTATTGAAACAGGCCAGAACTTCAGTAGTTCGAACTATTAATCAAACCATGGTTCGGACTTATTTTGAAATTGGCAGGCTTATAATTGAAGAAGAACAAAAAGGAAGAGAAAGAGCTGAGTACGGTAAACAACTAATTACTGAGCTTTCTTCACGGCTGATAAAGGAATTTGGCAAAGGTTTTTCTGCCACCAATCTTAAACAAATGCGCTCCTTTTATCAGATTTATTCAAAAGGTCAGACACTGTCTGACGAATTTGAATTAAGCTGGTCTCATTACCTAAAACTCATGAGGATTGAGAACCAGCATGAACGTAAATTTTATGAGATAGAATCTATTAAGAATAATTGGAGCCTGAAAGAGCTTCAACGGCAGTATGATAGTGCCCTATATACCCGTTTGGCCTTGAGTAGAGATAAAGATAAGGTTTTGGAACTATCCCACAAAGGATTAGTAATAGAAAATCCAAAAGATGCGGTTAAAGACCCATATGTATTAGAATTCATTGGGTTGCCAGAGCAATCAGTGTATTCTGAAAGCCAATTGGAACAAAAACTAATTGATAAGTTAGAACATTTCTTACTTGAACTTGG
>CAZVFM010000388.1:1558-2147 GCA_964626095.1 uncultured Roseivirgaceae bacterium
GGAACCGGATTTACATATGTAGCAAGGCAAAAAAGGATAACCTTTGATGAAAAGCATTTTCGTGTTGACTTGGTCTTTTATAACAGAGTATTAAAATGTTTTGTCTTAATAGACTTAAAAATTGGAGAACTTACTCACCTAGATTTAGGCCAGATGCAGATGTATGTTAATTATTATGACCGGGAAATGAGATTACCGGATGAGAATAAAACTATAGGAATTGTTCTATGCCAAAATAAAAGTCAAGCCGTTGTTGAATATACTTTGCCCGAAAATAATGAACAAATATTTGCAAGTAAATACCAGACCGTTTTGCCAAGCAAGGAAGATTTAAAACATATAATTGAAGATGAAGAATAATCAAAAAACCGCTAACACTGTATATTTGTCGTGGGGCGGTTCTGTTTGTAAGTCAATCAGTTTCTCCTTTTGTTGCTTTTGTGTTCTTGGGATAGTCAACCGTTCTTTCCCTTAAAAGCACTTCATTCCCCGAGCATCCCTCGGAAATAAATACGGCGTATTTATCGCCTTAGAAGCTAATATAAATCTACCAACCCCCCCCGGCACCGCCGCCGCCAAATCCACCGCC
>CAZVFM010000389.1:0-2130 GCA_964626095.1 uncultured Roseivirgaceae bacterium
TTATTCGCCAACTGCCCGCAAGCAGCATCAATATCCTTTCCACGGCTGTGCCTGATGCGTGATATTATGCCGTTTTCAGCTAATATTTTCTGATACATTTCCAGGGCCTCGTCTGTGGCCTGTTGGAACTCACCATCATCTATAGGGTTGTATTCGATAAGATTTACTTTGGAGGGAATGTGCTTACAAAATTTTGCCAAAGCCTCTGCATGTTTTTTGGTATCGTTAATGCCTTTCCAAACCACATACTCGTAGGTGACTTTGCGTTTGGTTTTATTATACCAATGTTTCAGCGCATCTGCCAGTTCAGCCAGCTTATTGCTTTCGTTGATGGGCATGATGGCTGAGCGTGTTTCATCAATAGCGGAGTGAAGTGAAACCGCAAGATTAAACTTTACACCATCATCTGCCATTTTCTTTATCATCTTGGCTATGCCTACGGTAGAAAGTGTAATACGCTTGCTCGCCATGTTCAATCCATCAGTAGAAGTTATCTTATTGATGGCATCAATTACATTGGTATAATTTAGCAAGGGTTCTCCCATGCCCATGAACACAATATTGGTAAGCGGACGGTTAAAAAATAATTCAGCCTGTTGTTTAATGGCTACCACCTGATCATAAATTTCATCAGGCCCCAGGTTGCGCATGCGCTTCAATCTGGCTGTGGCGCAAAACTTACAATCGAGGCTGCAGCCAACCTGAGAAGATACACAGGCAGTGATGCGATCTTCGGTGGGTATTAGAACAGATTCTACCACCAAACCATCATGCAGGGTTACCGCATTTTTAATGGTGCCGTCCTCACTGCGTTGCATGTGATCGACTTTGATATGATTAATGCTGAAATGTTTTTTAAGCAGTTCCCTTGTTTCCAGGGAGATGTTGGTCATTTGGTCAAAATCTTTGGCAGATTTTTTCCAGAGCCATTCATACACTTGTTTGGCGCGAAAGGATTTGTCGCCCTGCTTTACAAAGAAGTCTTGCAGCTCTTTTAAACCCAGTTTACGTATGTCTTTTTGCTCAATTACTTCGGCCATGGTGCAAAGGTAATACTAAAGCCAGTGCTTATATTATCAGAAATCACTAAAATTGAAACTATAACGATTAAGTCATGAAAAAATTCCTCCCACTGTTATTGCTTATAGCTGCATGCAATGCGCCCCTAATTGAAGATGAAAATTTCCTGGAATCTCTCATGATGCTTGAAGCAGATAAGTTTGCTGAAATTGTAGCGAACCAAGATGCTTATGAAGTGCAAATCATCTACACGCAAATCAACAGGGATGAAAATAATCAGCCTAGCTTCAAATCTTTTTATTTTAATGTTGATCCCGACAGGTATTTTTATCCGGCTTCAACCGTAAAATTTCCGGCCAGTGTGCTTGCCCTGGAAAAATTAAACCGATTGGGCATTGAGGGTTTGGATAAGTACACAGCTATGTTTCACGACAGCGCTTTTTCTGGTCAGACATCCGTACGCCATGATTCAACAGCAGAAAATTATTTACCATCTGTCGCGCATTATATAAAGAAGATCATGCTTGTTAGCGATAATGATGCGCACAATCGTTTATATGAATTTATAGGACAAGGTCCCTTTAATGAAGAATTGCATAAAAGAGGATTGATCCGCACACGCATGACACATCGCCTGGCGATTTTCTTAAGTGAAGAAGAAAACAGGCATACCAATCCTGTGCGTTTTGTAAAGGATGGAGCGCTTGTCTATCAGCAAGGAGCACAATACAATGACAAGCCTTTTAATTTTTCCGGCACTATTTTGCGGGGCAAAGCTTTTATGCGCAGAGATACTTTAGTGAATGAGGCTTTTGATTTTACCACTAAAAATAATTTTCCACTTACCGAGCAACAACAATTGCTTAAAGCAATTTTTTTCCCTGATGCTGTGCAGCCCGCAGAAAGATTTGATTTGAATGAAGACGATTACAAATTTCTGTACCAGTACATGTCACAATTGCCTGGGCAAACAAGTTTTCCTGATTACAAGGCTGATCCTGAAAAATACGATGCTTATGCCAAGTTTCTTATGTATGGTGCTGAGCAAAGGGCCATCATACCTGAGCATATTAAAATCTTCAATAAAATAGGACAGGCTTATGGATACCT
>CAZVFM010000390.1:0-2113 GCA_964626095.1 uncultured Roseivirgaceae bacterium
CAAACAAAATTCAAGACATGACTCAGTACGTAATTGAAGAACGTCCGGGTAATTTTCGTGCCATTGATGTGTTTACCAGGCTCATTTCAGACCGTATTATTTTCCTTGGTCTTCCGGTAGATGACCAAATCGCAAACCTGATTACCGCCCAGCTACTTTTCCTGGAGTCGGCTGACCCCAAAAAAGACATTATCATGTATATCAACAGTCCCGGAGGATCAGTATATGCAGGCTTAGGAATTTATGATACCATGAATTATGTAAATCCTGATGTTGCCACTATTTGTACCGGTCTGGCTGCCTCTATGGCTGCGGTTTTGCTTGCCTCAGGAACTGGCAAAAAACGCGCAGGTTTACCGCACTCAAGGATAATGATACACCAGCCAATGAGTTCAATGCAGGGGCAGGCAAGCGATATGGAGATATCCTTAAGGCAAACTATTGAAGTAAAAAAGGATCTTTACAACATTTTGGCCAAACATAGCGGTCAGACCTTTGAAAAAATAGAGAAAGATTCAGACCGCGACTATTGGATGCGCGCTAAAGAAGCTAAAGAATACGGCCTGATTGACGAGGTTTTGGAACGCAAGAAGTAATTAGCCCGTTTACCCGGGTGTCATTTAGCCAATTAAGTGGTAAATTGCAGCCAATAATTGGCTTTTATGCCATTAACACCATTCAACTATTAAATCATGGCCGAAGTAACCTGCTCTTTTTGCGGAAGAAACAAAAAAGACGTTGACCTGATGATTTCGGGAATACATGCCCATATCTGTGACAAGTGTGTTGCACAGGCCAACCAGATATTGCTCGAAGAAAAGAAAACCAAGGCCGAGGGAGGTAATGCACCTAACTTTAAACTGGTGAAGCCCAAGGACATGAAGAAATTCATCGATGAGTATGTGATTGGTCAGGACGAGTCAAAAAAAATTATTTCTGTTGCGGTTTACAATCATTATAAAAGACTGATGCAGCGCAAAACGGATAATGATGTAAACATTGAAAAATCAAACATCATTATGGTGGGTGATACGGGTACAGGTAAAACATACCTTGCAAGAACACTTGCAAAAATTCTTCAGGTTCCTTTTTGTATTGCAGATGCTACCGTACTTACAGAAGCCGGTTATGTTGGTGAAGACGTAGAAAGCATACTCACACGTTTGCTGCAGGCGGCAGACTATGAGGTTGATGCAGCAGAGCGTGGTATTGTTTACATTGATGAGATCGACAAAATTGCACGTAAGTCAGATAATCCTTCTATTACCCGCGATGTGAGTGGGGAAGGGGTTCAGCAAGCCTTGCTAAAACTTCTTGAAGGCACTTCGGTAAACGTGCCTCCGCAAGGCGGACGTAAGCATCCCGATCAAAAAATGATCACCGTAAACACAGAAAATATTCTATTCATCTGTGGAGGGGCTTTTGAAGGTATACAGAGAATAATCAGAAGCAGACTCAATACAAGGCCTATTGGCTTCGGCTCCGGACCAGAAGCAAACGCAGGAATGCAATTCGATCAGGATAATCTCTTGCAATATGTCTCTTCTCTTGACTTGAAGTCGTACGGACTAATTCCTGAATTGATTGGCCGACTTCCTATTGTTTGCTTCCTTAATCCTTTAGATAAAGAAGCACTTAAAAGAATCTTGGTTGAACCAAAGAATAGTTTAGTGCAGCAGTACAAGAAATTGTTTGAGATGGAAGGTGTTGAATTACAATTCAAAGATGGTGCATTAGAATTTATTGTAGATAAAGCCATGGAATTCAAGCTAGGTGCCAGAGGTTTACGCTCTATCTGTGAATCTATTATTAACGATGCCATGTTTGAAATCCCCTCCGAAAAGACATCTGATAAATTAATTATCAACCGGGCTTATGCTGAAGAAAAATTCAATAAGTCACATTACAGCAAATTGAAGGTGGCTTAACATTCTACACACTTACAGACTTATCTTTTAATTCTTGCGTAAGTATTTAAGCATGAGTGTTGCCGTGCGATCTGATGCTGAGCCCGTATCCAGCAACTCATAAATCCTATCATAATTCTTCAGCATCTCATTACGATAATCGTGGTTATTGATTAATTCCTTGAGTTCATCCGATACTGATTGCG
>CAZVFM010000391.1:0-2106 GCA_964626095.1 uncultured Roseivirgaceae bacterium
GCTACATACATTCCAAGGATAAAAAATACCAATAGCATCAAAAAATAAAATGCAATACATGCAGGCTTGAGTAGTTTTTTCATTGGCTTATTTATTAACTCAACATTTTAAACCTGACAATCAAATAATTGTCCTTTCTCCATTGTATCCAACCCTTTCCTTTAGGTCTATATTCATAATCTACGATCTCAACAAAAAGCCAGTCTCCGTTTACATGCAAAGGAACTAACATGAATGGGCCATCAGCCAAAATGCTTTTGCTTCCAATAAGTGGTTGTGATTTAATTTTTTGTGGATAATCCAATGAAACCTCAACAGAATGTACACCCAGAATAAACACATTCCAGTCAATGAAACTGCCACTGTCGGCCGCAACATACAGGGTTTTATTTTCAGTTGTATTCACTACTATCTCCACAAATTGCTTTCCAATTGAATATACTTTAAAATAAAACATATCATAATCTAGTTTGATGTATTGGGGTTCCAACCATTCGGGAAAATAACTCATATCAAAACCACCGTATGTGGTAGCACTAAAAACAATACTATCCATTGGTTTTAGCCGCTCTGTATTTTCTCCTAAAACAGGAGTTTCATAAAAATACAGCACTTCGCCATGGCTAATGTTAGGCGTAAATAATCCAACTCCCATGGGATAGGTAATTGAACAATAATTGTTCGCTATTTTAATATCTTCCCCCAAACTGCTTATAATATTGAGAGATAATGAAATAATTAAACAAAACTGTTTCATTGCATTTGATTTAAAAACATCCACTACTTTACCAGGCAAAACTTAAATATGCTATTCACAGTGGAGGTAGTCTTTTATTTAATATCAATTTTTATTTTCCATTCTTCGCTCAGCGCTTTCAGTCGTTGAAGTATTTCTTTTTGTTCAAAGGGCAATTCCTGGTGCAAGTACTATTTTAAATATAATGATAAGCAATACCAAAAAAATTATAGCTGGAATTGATGGCTTGCATATTTGCTGATTACTATTCACCTGAACCTCCTCAATTCTTCTGGCATTTTGCCAGGGAAAAATAAACACCATACCGCTCATTATAGGATAAATGATACTCACTATGGCTACAATAGGTAAGTATAAAATAGTCATTACTCCTGAACCTATTATCCAGGGAAGAATAAGTATATAAAATGAAAAATTCACCCTTGAGTCAGGGTTGCTTACCATTTCTTTTTCAGGACAAAATGTTAAAAAGGGTGTAGTTAATTTATAGGCCAAGTACAACAAGAGCAATGCGCCAAGTAAAGCCAAAGATAATTGCAACCACAGGGCCGCATCAAGTAAATAATACACACGACCAATATCGCCTTGTTGAAAGATGGGGCCTGTCATTAAATAACCCAAGGCATTACTCAAGCCCAGTACAGCAAACCATAAGAAAAAAAGCTGCAAGAGCTTGCGCCCTTTTGATTTAATAAATATCCATCCGAAAATAAGCCCTTGTAACAAACTGGCAATAGGTCCGGCCAGTGCAATATCCACTTGTTGAAAAATACTTAAGTGCTCTACAGCTAAGTGTTCAACATAATGGTGATGTAAAACGGGTTGGCTGTTAAACAACATCCCGGCTAATGCATGTGCACACTCATGTATAATGGTAGTCAGCAAAAAGGCAGCCACATAAAGGATAAGGGAATTAAAAGATATGAAAAGCCGCTGTTTCAAGTAACTTCTGATTTCATTGATAACTTACAAGCTGTTGCCGAGTCAAGTTAATTTATTATTTATTCTTATCTCCATCACGTGTTAAAATTTTATGTGACTTTTTATCAGACATAGGCGCAATAAGGAAAGCCTGAGACTACATCCACTTGGCAATTATCAAAATTCTTAGTGAGATTCTCTTCAATATTACAAGTTATAATTCTGGTTAAAAAAATGATTCAATTATATTGCACCGATAAACGAATAAACTTATGTTAAAACATTTACTCCAACTTTCTTTTCTGGCTGTTGTGTTCAACTCCTGCAATAATCAACCGGCAGATAATACTTTTGTGCTGGATTTTCCTGTTGCCGATACAGTTAGCCTATTTGCTGAAGGAATTATTTCCACCCGACATCATGTGCGT
>CAZVFM010000392.1:0-2104 GCA_964626095.1 uncultured Roseivirgaceae bacterium
CGACAGGGCAGGAAGTGCCAACCTGCGTTCTACCCTGTTGGCTTTTAATTATTCTTATAAAATAATTGTCGATGATAAGTTGGTGATTAGTCCCGGCCTTAGCTTTGGGTACGGTTGGCGAAATATTGATTACAACAAATTGGTATTTGGTGATCAGTTACAATTTGACAGTGATGGCCTGGTGCCCACGGATGATCCGAATTTCGGAAGGTTAGGTAGCGCCAATTACTTTGATTTCGGTACAGGACTTTTGATTTACAATAAAAGTTTTTGGATTGGGTTTGCCAGTACGCATTTGAACCGGCCCAATCGTTCGATGATAGGAGAGGAGGCTATTATTCCTGTGAAGACGAGCATACACGGGGGCCTGCGTATTCCGCTTGCGCGTGGTCCTTTCCATCAGGATCGTGTGGTTAGTTTGTCTCCTTCCTTTGTGTACAAACACCAGGGAGAATTTGATCAGCTTGATTTGGGTTTTCATTTTTTGTATGAGCCCATCATGATTGGATTTTGGTACCGGGGCATTCCCATACAGCAAAATGTGAAAGACAATCTCAGTCAGGATGCGGTTGTGGTGAACCTTGCTTTACTTTTTGCAGAGGTAGAAATCGGCTATAGTTATGATTTTACCGTTTCAGAACTGGGTCCTGTGGCAGGTGGAGCGCATGAAATTTCCATTAAGTACCGGATGGCCACATCGAAGCGGTTGAAGGCAAAGAAGAAGGAGAAATATATTCCTTGTCCTACCTTTATTAAAGGTTAACCAGGCGCATTCAGATCAAAGAGAAGCTGTAGTAGTATATTCAACTGTTTAGGGCACAGCTTGACAAAGAAAAGGGCAAAAACGGAGAGAATGGGGCTTTTTATGCCCTAACTGAGCTATTATTGAACTTGGACTATGTATCTGCATAGTCCAAGTTAATTTTATATATTTGACTAAGAATAATTATCGTCCAACATATGCCCGCCCAGACAGATGGATTTAAAAGACTATAAAGCCGGAAAATTTACCAGGCAATTCGGCTATAAAAGCTTTCAACCTGAGTTGTTAAACAAAGAATGGAGCCTAAATCATCCTGAGCTAGCAACTCTTCTGGAAGAGGCCAATATCCGTCTGGGTGAACTCAATGCTTTTTCTACTATTGTTCCCAATGCGGATACTTTCCTGCAAATGCACATCGTAAAGGAAGCAACACAAAGTAGTCGCATTGAAGGAACCCGTACAACAATGGACGAAGCGTTATTGGAAGCAAAGGATATTAATCCTGAAATGAAGGATGATTGGCAAGAGGTGCAGAATTATATAGAAGCCATGCATTACGCCATGGCAAGGTTGTCCAAACTTCCGTTGTCAAACAGGCTTATTCGAGAAGCTCATAAGATATTATTGAAAGGTGTGCGCGGCAAAAACAAGATGCCGGGAGAATTCAGAACCTCCCAAAACTGGATCGGAGGCGCAACCCTAAAAGATGCAAAGTTTATCCCGCCACATCACACGCTTGTTCCTGATTTGATGAGTGACCTTGAAAAGTTTTTAAATAACGATGAAATACGAGTACCACACCTTATCCGCATTGGTATGGCACATTATCAGTTCGAAGTCATCCACCCATTTTTAGATGGCAACGGACGGATGGGGCGTTTACTGATTACCCTTTACCTGGTAAGCCAAAAAGTATTAAGCAAGCCAACACTTTATCTTTCCGACTTCATTGAGAAAAACAGAAGCCATTACTATAATAATCTAACTGCTGTTTCTGAAAAAAACAGCATGGTGCAATGGCTTAGGTTTTTTTTGGTTGGTATCATTGAAACGGCCAATACAGCTATTGATACCTTCCATAAAATACTTGCTTTACGTGTTAAGATGGAGAAGAAGAAGATTGTTAAAATGGGTAAGCGCATACCCAATGCACAAGCTTTGCTTACCTATTTGTATACAAAGCCTGTAGTGACTGCTGCTGACATCATGCATGAACTGGAAGTGACCAAACAAACTGCGTATACATTGATACAGGATTTTGAAAAATCAGGTATCCTGAAGGAGCAAACAGGATTTAAACGAAACCGTATTTTCATTTTTGAAGAGTACTTAAACTTATTT
>CAZVFM010000393.1:0-2102 GCA_964626095.1 uncultured Roseivirgaceae bacterium
CTTCCACCACTTTCAGTGGTGGAAGGACTATTTAATACCTCCAACTTTTTAAATCGGCTCCTCTTGGTGCGCTTGCTTCAATGCGTTTTAAAATTTTAGGCAGGTACATGGTGTTGTATCTCAATCGTGAAATATAATTCGGACTTTCATGATCGCCATTCCAGCAATGCTCGGCACGATCACCATAATCAACCTCGCCTGCATAAAATGGATTTTTGGTGTTCTTCAAAAATTCTTCTGTTAAATACACCGCATTATTGAGGTAATAATTATCCATGTCTCCACAGTAAATGTGAATCTTGCCTTGCAACTTTGGTCCAAGTGTTTGCCAGTCTCTTTCGAGTATGTAACGCAAGTCATAATTTTCTCTCCAATACGCAGCTACCTCTTTATTTATTTCACCGCTGTACTTATCCCATATTCTTTTTGGATAACCATCATCACCCAAAGGCGAATAGGTAGCTTCCCAAATATCCCATTGCTGTCCTGAGCGACTCTTTGTTCCCAATGCCAGCTCACGCATATTCATATCTCTTAATGTCGCATTAAGCTGCCCGAGGTAATCGCGATGGCCGGGTTTTAATACTTTTTTAAAATCACCATCATAGTAATAGGCATTTTTGTCTTTGTAAATATCTACAATACAAAAAGCACGAAAGTCAATCGGGTCGGGGCAAGCAGCGAAACATCCATTGTATTCATCCGGATAAAAAACCTGCGCAGCCAAAGACTCCCATCCTCCGGTTGAGCCCCCATAAAGAAATCTTGCCCAACCTGCTCCAATTCCACGAAACTGTTCTTCGATGTATGGAATCAATTCATAGGTAATCGCATCACCGTAAGGTCCCTGTGCTGCGGAGTTCACTGCATAAGAATCATCATAATAAGGTGTGGGATGTTGTATCTCTATGATGAGAAAGCGTGGAAAATTTTTGCTCGTCCATTGCTTGTAAAAATTATAGGCCTCTTCTGCCTGAATTTTTTTATAACCGTAAATGCCAAAGCGTGAATTGTAGTCTGTGGTATCCATATTCGGATCGGGCGCTTCGGTACTAAAGCCACCAAAATCTGAAGGAAAGTGCCCGTGATAAATCATCAACGGATAACGGGCTTCGGTATGTTCGTCAAAACCTTCGGGCACCAATACATGTGCGCCAAGGTAAGTTGGCCTTCCCCAAAAATCAGAAAGCAATTTGCTTTGCATTTTGATGTGCCGGATATACTTTGTGTCTTCCGGTTCTTTTACTGGCGGAATTTCCTGATCCATCACCACTTTAACTATTGCAGGACTGTTCGGATCAATTTTTACTTTAAAGGGTAGATTATAAAAATTACCGGGTTTCGTGTTCCATTGTTGTCCTTCGCCTTTATCCGGAGGTAATTTCACGGTATGCCCGGTGCTGAGATTAAATGTTTCATATCTGTTAATCAAAGCCTGCACAAAATATTCACCTTTCGGAATATCTTTCAATGACTCAATGGGATATCCAAATGCATTGGCATCAATGATGATTTCATCACCGGGTTTCATGCCCTCTACATCAACACCAAAAACAAGTTGGGTATTATGCCCATCCACAATTTGAAAACGCGGTTCGGCTTTATTGTTATTGGAAAGCATGAGCAATAAGCGGCCATCTTGCGCCTCCTGGCTTAAGGCTTCTGTAAATGAAATGGCAAATTGCAAACTACTCGTTTCCTCTTTTGATTCTGAACAAGAAAACAAGAGCAGACTAATGAGAGAGAAATAAAAAAGTTGTTTCATCGGTTAATAACTATTTTAAAATGTTCAATTACTTGTACTAAAATGCACTACAAAAATTTTATACGTCACAAATAGCAATGGCTTCTTTTAATGAGTTGATTGGGTCGGGTCGCTTTGGAATAAACTCCTGCGCAACAAATCCTTTATAGCCCATTTCCACAATGGCTTTACATATAGCTGTATAATTCAGCTCTTGGGTATGATCTATTTCTCCTCTTCCTGGCACGCCACCGGTATGGTAATGCGAAATATAGTCTTTGTATTTTCTGATGGTGGCAATCACATCACCCTCCATAATTTGCATGTGATAGATGTCGTACAATAATTTGAAATTACT
>CAZVFM010000394.1:0-2093 GCA_964626095.1 uncultured Roseivirgaceae bacterium
TCGAAAATGCTTCAGCAGATTGTTGATGCAAGTTTTCAATTTCATCAGCAGTAATGGCGTAAGCTTTCAGTTGTTCATCGTTTACTTTTTCGAATGCATTGGAGAGAAGCCTGACGAACTCGAAATTGGATGTAATTTCTTTATCCAGAAATGTTGAGGCTTCGTTTTTGAATAAGTCGCTCTTGTTTACATCTGTAATATGCTCTTCAATTATTTGCGGACTTAAGCGGTAGGATGCACGGAAAAAAGATAAGTTGAATATCAAAAATCCAACAATGAAAATTAAAAGCCCGGTGTATTTTACGAATTTCATTTTATACAGTAGCTAAGTTGTGTTCTTGAAATGCTTTTACAATTTCTTTTTCGTGCCGACTAAAAAACTCAGGGTCAAAATTAGCTTCGTGCAAATGCGCCAGGATATAATCGATACTTTGTTTTTCGCGCAGCCATCGGTCAAAGCATTCGTGGCGTAATCTTATGCCAAACGTATTGATACCGATAAACTCCCGGCTTTGCTTGTTCCAAATAAAGTGCATGCATTTCAAGGCACTTTCGTGTTCCCAGTAAAATTCTGTTTCGTTTTCCTGAAGCTCGTTGCTCACATTGCCATAGGTTTGATATTCAATGTCAAAGAATTTTGCCGAGTTGAACCAGGGCCCGGGTTCATATTTAGTTGGTAGATCACAAATAGTTTGCGCTACCACTTCGCCCATCATGCGACCGGTGTACCACACCTGTTCTATATTTTTTCTGCCAGGTAAATCGTAATTCCGTTCCACACAATCGCCAATGGCATAAACATCAGGTATATTGGTTTGCAGATATTCATTTACAATTACGCCTCTATTGCATGTAATACCAGAGTCTTTCAAAAAATCTATTTTGGGTGAGACGCCAACGGTTAAGCCTACAAACTCACAATCAATAGTTTCTCCTTGGTTAGTGATGATGGATTTTACTTTACCTTCATCATCCGACAAAATTTCTTTCAGTTCTGTTTGCAGTTTTAAATTTACATGATGACTGCGAATGTGCTTACTGATTAGTGCGGCTTCTTGTATCGGCAAAACATTATTCCAGAATTCATTTTCCCGAACAAGAAAAGTGACATCAATATTTCTTGTGCGCAGCATTTCCGCCATCTCAATGCCAATCAATCCACCGCCTACAATTACAGCGTGCCGAACATTTTTTGTATTGGATTCCATCATTTCTAAATCCTGGTAACTGTATAATCCTTGTACGCCAATTAAATCTTGTCCGGGCCAGCCGAATTTATTTGGTTTGGAGCCGGTGGCGATAATCAAAGAATCGTAATTGACTTTGTCTCCCGATTTTAATTGTAAAGACTTTGTATTTACATCAACCTTTACTACATAATCAAACAACAGGTCGATTTTATTTTTTTTCCAGAACCAATCCTCGTAAGGTTTGGTATGTTCGTATTTCATATGCCCCATGTAGATATACATAAGGGCAGTGCGGCTAAAGAAATATTCGGTTTCTGCAGAGATAACCGTGATGCGATGATTACTCCGTTTGCGGATATGTCGCGCAGCTGTTATACCGCTAATGCCATTGCCTATGATAATGATGTGCTTCATTTACCGAACAATAATGAAATAAATATTTGCAAAGTTTTGTCGATTAAATGACAAATCAATTCGGCAATTAAATTACGATTTATTGTTGATGAAGCTTGTGCTTAATCGATGATTAGTTAATATAATTTTTCGTAATACTCTTCAGCCATTCTGTCTGAATCAAAATAGGGGATAACATCTTCCATACTCTGTTTCATAATGTTTGCCCATTTGGCTGGCGATTTATAGTACATAGGAATGATTTCATTTTCGAGCAGGTCAAAAAGATTATCACGCACAATTACATAAGCCTCTTCATTGCTTGCCTCTTCATGTGGAGGCGGAATGATAAATGAATTTTTTCCGTGTTTACCAAACTCTGCAACCCAGCCATCAGGTAAAGAGAGATTGATGCTGCCATTCATGGCGGCCGTCATGCCTGAGGTGCCCGAAGCCTCGCGCTTCATTCTTGGTGTGTTTAGCCAAAGGTCAGAACCTTTTTTCAACAAT
>CAZVFM010000395.1:0-2087 GCA_964626095.1 uncultured Roseivirgaceae bacterium
CTTCATCGAAATCACTTTCAAAAGTAATCTCGTTGAAAATACCCGCCTTGGCAGGAGGAGCAACATCTGGATCGATTTCAAATTTTACCCAGTTCTTGCCTTTACTGTTTAGTCCCTGTAATACCAGGTTGGTGGTATCAAAAAATATCAGGTCATTTAACATGAATCTTCCATTTTTGCCCGTTTTGGTAAATGCAGCATCGCCATCAATATTGAAATAACTTACCTTACCATTCTCTATTGGCTTATTGTTTACATTGTCAACAAGTTTGCCCAGAATGTTTAGTCCACGTTCAATGTAATATTCAGGTTCAGGCACAGCACCGTTAACAAGTTCTTTCCAAACAAACCTTGACCAGCCCTGGCTCAAGAGCAAATTATCAAGCGCTTCAATTCTGTTTTCATTTGCTGCATCAAAATAATAGAACGGATTTTCAATGTAGCCTTTCAATTCAGAATTGAGCAAGAAGTACTGTACAATATTGCTGTTGTCTTCATCAGCAGGGATATCTGTTTTGTCGACAGCTGTCATCGATAAATAGGCTTTCACAGGTTTATTGTCCTGGTCTTTTACTTCAAGCTCAACTTTGGTTAGACTGCGGTTATTATATACTTGTTTATCGGTAGTGGTTTTTATTTGCAGCTTGCGGCCGGCATCATGAAAAATTAAACGCTCGTTGAGTGGGTTACCCGCTTGATCAAGAATAACAAGTTGTGTAATGCCACTTAATAAATTACTTTTTGGAATTCGCACAAAAGCGAGTGGAAGCGAAAGATTAATCCTGGCAACATAAGTAGGCAGACTTTTTGAATTGGCCACTAAAATTACTTCGGCATTATCGGAAGACAAATTAGATTGTATGCGTACTACCACATCTTCCTGATCTTCCTGGTTGCTCACGGTAATTGCGATACCCGATTTATTTGCTTTAGGTATACTGAAATTCTTTTCAGGCATTTCTTCAATAACTGCATTGTAGGTTTCACCTGCTTCGGGCAATAAATAAAAACTACCCATACCGGCATGCAATGATTTGATTTCGGCAACCGGTTCTCTTTTTGAATTATAAACAATGCCCTTCACATTTTTACCCAAACCATCGCTGCCTATTGCTTTAAAGGCCACCTTGCTGCGCATGCCTTCCACCATTGCACCACCTTCTGCAAAAAACTGCAGGTCAATATCATTGGAAACTAATTGTGTAATCTCTTTGGGGGCATCAAGACTTTGAATATTTATTTTTTTATAGAAGAGGTAAGTTTCCGGGAAGTTCCTCATCCAATGCGTATAAGCGCGGAGGGTATAGCTTCCATTGCTTAATAAGGGAGGCAAATAAAACACACCATTACAAAGCCCATCTTCTATGTAGAGCTTTTTATCGAGCAGTACTTTTTTATCTGGATCCAATAATTGCACATAGAGTGTTTTGCTTAAAGGCGAAAGCTGATCGTTTACACCGGCCGTAACATAAGCCTTGAACCAGATGTTATCACCGGCTGCATACAAATGTCTGTCGGTATGCAGGTAGACTTTTTCTTGCGGGAAATCCTGCCTGTATTGCTCCAGGTTGTTTAAGATTTTGTTGATCAGCTCATCGGAATTGATGAATGCGGTGAATACCGATAATAACAACAGGGCAGGCAATAGGTATAGAAATTTCTTCATCTTAGGTTTTTCTTTGTATAAACGTTAAAACAGCAATAGGTTTTACTTATTTGACGAAATGCACGTAAAAAAAGTCTTTTTTAACCTTAATTAACATTTAATTCAAAGTTTAGTACACTGCGGGCCCATTTATTAGCTGAAGTTAGTATCTATGAGCAGGGCATTATAATATAAATACATTTTTTATTCCCGAAGCATTATATTTCCTATTTGGATATTCAACCGAAGATGAGATAGCATTCAGAAAAGTTGTAATCACTTTACCCGAATAATTTTTATGCATTTGTTTTAGGACACTTCCTCTTTAAGCACTTTTAATATTTTCTTGTGACAAGAATTAAAGATGCCCTTAAATTGAATTAAGACTTATTCGCCAACTGCCCGCAAGCAGCATCAATATCCTTTCCACGGCTGTGCCTGA
>CAZVFM010000396.1:0-2073 GCA_964626095.1 uncultured Roseivirgaceae bacterium
CAAAAGCAAGTACCATGGTCTTTTTCCATTCCGATGCATTTGGTTGTCTTATCACAGCCCATCTGCCGGGAATCATTTTCTCGGTAAATACTTCAAGCGCTTTGTATTGTTCGTTAAGCTCATCAACCAATCGTGCTTTAGCAAACATGACAACCGAGCGGTAATTAACTGAATGATGAAATGCCGAACGCGCCAATACCAGGGCATCAACCAGCATGGCTACCAGGCAAACTTCTCTGCCATCGCTCAACCATCTCATGTACTGACTACCAACTGAGCCATGAATGTAAATTTGATTTTGAATGCGACAAAAACCCGTTGGAATTTGATAAGGCTTGCCTTCATGTACAAATGAAATGGTGCAAAACAATGCCTCATCAAGAATATTGTGAATGGTGGCTTCGCTGTAATCTCCACGTTTAGGCAAACGGGTTATTTTTGTTCGGTCTGTCTGCTTATAATCTGGCATAATTAATTTTAATTTTCAGAACAGAAAACACTTAACATTTGATGATGTGATTCCAATCAAAAGTATCGGGCGATTTACCCAGTCGAATATCGTTCAACCTTTGTTTCACCTTCGTCATAAAACAATCAGGTTTAGGTTCAGGCAGGTTATAATTAACACCTTCAATTGAAATACTGGCTACGGGTGCTACCACTGCTGCAGTGCCTGCACCGAATGCTTCGCTTATCCAACCCATTTCAAAAGCCTGTCTCAATTCATCAATACTGATACGGTGCAGGTCAATTTTAAAATCCATGTCACGCGCCAATGTTAAAATAGAGTCGCGCGTAACACCATCGAGTATCGCAGAAGAAAGCGGAGGCGTTATGAGTTTACCATCAATTACAAACATGATGTTCATGGTACCTGATTCATCAATATACCTGTGCTCTTTTGCGTCTGTCCAAAGTACCTGATCAAAACCTTCTTCTTTTGCTTTTTGTGCAGGATAATAACTTCCACCATAATTGCCGGCACATTTAGCAAAACCTGTTCCACCTTCAGCTGCACGCACAAAAGTAGTTTCAACTTTAAGTTTAAGTGGTTTGGCATAGTATGGACCAACCGGTGAGGTCATGATAATAAACTTATACTTATCAGAAATTTTTACACCCAACCTGTTTTCTGTTGCAAATACAAGCGGTCTGATATAAAGTGAAGCACCATCTCCGGATGGCACCCATTGCTGATCTGTGCTTATTAATTTTTCAAGTCCTTCTACAAAAAGATTTTCAGGTATGGCCGGCATGCACATCCTTGCTAAAGATTTATTCAGACGCTCATGATGCCGCTTTACTCTGAATACAGAAATGTTGCCATCATCCATGCGATAAGCTTTCATTCCCTCAAATACAGATTGACCGTAATGCAAGGCCAGCATGGCAGGGTTCATGACCATATCACCGTAAGGAATAATTTGCGCATTGTGCCAGTTGCCCTCACTGTAATCTGCCACCAGCATGTGATCGGAAATGTATTTACCGAATTCTAATTTATTTAAATCAACTTCTTTATGTCGTGAACTTGTAGCAGGTGTACTATTAATTTCGATCATGTGTGCGTGTTTTGACAGAACAAGATAAAAATTGTTATAATTTATTCCTATTTAAAGGCTTGTTTAGGCCTTATCATTCGTCAATGGTTTTTTTAGGACATCAAAGGCAGATGCAAGTTTCAACTGTTTCGCTGATCGCATGCGATAGCCTCTGTTAACTAAAAAAATACCGAATACTGTAATAATAAATGATAGTGCTGTACTCCAGCCAAATTTTTCATCTAAAATAAGCCAGCCTAATAATACTGCCACCAATGGGTTTACATAAGAATACAATGAAACCAATGTAACCGGTAATTTGCTTAGGGCATAACCATAAGCAGCAAATGCTGCTATACTTCCAAAAGCAATTAGATACAACATTGCCCACAAGGTATTTCCTGATAAGCTTACTCCAATCCAGGGTTCGGTAAAGCCGCTAAAAATCAAAGCGATTAATCCGCCAAAAAACATCTGCACCCCTGCATTAAAAAAAGGATGATTGCCTGCTGCAATTTTCTTTGTAAAAATG
>CAZVFM010000397.1:0-2053 GCA_964626095.1 uncultured Roseivirgaceae bacterium
CCCGTCCATCAACAATGCGGTGGTCATAAGAAAGTGCCAGGTACATGATCGGTCTTATCACTATCTCCCCATTTTTAACTACAGGTCGCTCAACAATATTATGCATCCCTAAAATGGCTGATTGCGGTGGATTAAGTATGGGTGTAGAAAGCATAGAACCAAACACACCACCATTGGTAATCGAGAAAGTACCTCCCTGCATTTCTTCAATGGAAAGTTTGCCGTCTCTGGCTTTTGTAGCTAAACGAACAACTTCTGCTTCAATTTGTGCAAAACTTAAATGCTCTGCATTCCTGATAACAGGAACTACTAGTCCTCTTGGCGTAGATACCGCAATCGATACATCACAATAATCATGGTACTCAGCTTCATCTTCATCAATCATGGCATTCACAGCCGGAAATTCCTGCAAAGCAATACATACTGCCTTGGTAAAGAAGGACATGAAGCCTAAGCCAACACCATACTTCTCTTTGAACTTATCTTTGTAGCGCGAGCGAAGCTCCATCATGGGTTTCATATCTACCTCGTTGAAGGTAGTTAGCATAGCTGTACTATTCTTAGCCGCCAGCAAACGTTTGGCAATGGTCTTACGCAAGCTGCTCATCTTCTCCCTGCGCTTTTCTCTGCTCACACCCGAACTCAATACAGGAGGAGCCATTTCCGTTTTCCTTTCTTCAGACTTAGTAGGGGCAGAAGCTTGTGCTTTTTGTGCATCTTCTTTAGTAATTCTTCCACCAACTCCGGTTCCTTGTACCTGTGATGTGGAGATTCCTTTCTCATCTAAAATTTTTCCGGCTGCAGGAGAAGGGTGACCAGTTGCATAAGATTTTTCTGAAGATGATGCAGCGCTTGCCGGTGCCTCAGATTTTTCGCTGGGTTTTGAAGATGCCGCACTAACTCCTTCCATCACTTCAATTTTACAAATCAAACCACCAATTGGGAGCGTTTCTTTTTCTTTGGCTACAATTTTCAATTTACCACTGGCTTCAGCAGGTAATTCAAAGGTGGCTTTGTCTGATTCGACTTCTGCAATAATCTCATCCTGAACAACTGTATCTCCGTCTTTTTTGAGCCAGGTAGAAATGGTTACTTCAGTAATTGACTCGCCAACTGCGGGCACCTTCATTTCTTTTACTTCACCGGTAGATTTTGGTGCAGCCGATTTAGTCTCCTCCTTTTTAGGGGCGGCTTCTTTTTTCGCATCTTCTGATTTTGATGCTGTCGAAGCACCAGCTGCAGCAGTATCAATTTCACAAATCACAGTCCCGATAGGGATTGTCTCTCCGGCTTGTTTAATAATCTTGAGTTTACCCGCCTTTTCTGCATTGAGTTCAAAAGTTGCTTTGTCTGATTCCAACTCGCAAATCACTTCATCCATCTGCACCATGTCTCCATCCTTCTTCAACCAGTTGGCAATGGTAACTTCTGTTATTGATTCACCTACTGTGGGAATTTTTACCTGTATGCTCATAAATATTTTTGTTCAAATTTTTTATCAAATTTCAAATGCGCGTGCAATGAGTTTTTCTTGTTCTAATTTATGTACTTTCAAATATCCTGTTGCCGGAGATGCACTTGCTTTTCTACTTACCAAATGCATTTTTACATCAGGTAATACCCGAAGCATATAAGTCCAGTAGCCCATATTAGATGGTTCTTCTTGTGCCCAAATCAATTTGGCATCTTTGTATTTCTTTAATACAGCATTAATTTGTTTTTCAGGAAGCGGATGTAGCTGTTCAATACGCACAATGGCAACATTCTTTAATTTTTTCTTTTGCTGATACTCCTGCAAATCATAATAGATTTTTCCTGAGCAAAGTATTAGTCTGTCAACTGATTTTGTAGTTGCGTAATCATCATCAATTATTTCTATGAAATTTCCTTTAGTAAATGCTTCTATTGGTGAGCTTACTAAAGGATGTCTCAACAAAGACTTTGGCGTAAACACAACACAAGGCTTTCTGAATTCCCATTTTACTTGTCTGCGTAACAGGTGGAAGAAATTGGCAGCAGTAGTAGCGTTTGCAATTATCATATTGTATTCGGC
>CAZVFM010000398.1:0-2051 GCA_964626095.1 uncultured Roseivirgaceae bacterium
AGGTTTTTTTAATGAAGTGATGATTTTATCCAAGCCTTTATCTTTAAGATAACGCATGGTTGAACTGGCTTCACCTACTCCTGGAAAAATTATTTTATCTGCAGAACTAATTTGTTCAGCATTGTCAGACAGCAAATAATTCACACCTAAACGGTCAAGCGCATAGCTTATCGACTGAATGTTGCCGGCATTATATTTTATGATTACGAGCATTTATAGTACACCTTTAGTGCTTGGTAATAGATTATTTCCTTCCTGCTTACTTATTGCCATGCAAATAGCTTTCGCAAATGCTTTAAAAATGGCTTCAATTTTATGATGCTCATTTGTGCCTTCTGCTTTGATATTCAAATTGCATTTAGCTGTATCAGAAAATGATTTGAAAAAGTGTAGAAACATCTCTGTTGGCATCTCTCCAATTTTTTCTCTTTTAAAATCAGCATCCCAAACCAGCCAGGGTCTGCCACCAAAATCTATGGCGACCTGCGCCAGGCAATCATCCATCGGAAGCAGAAATCCATAACGCATAATTCCTTTTTTATTTCCAAGCGCCTTATAAAATGCTTCACCTAATGCAAGGGCAGTGTCTTCAATGGTATGGTGTTCATCTATATGTAAATCACCTTTTACTTTTATGTCAAGATCAAGTAATCCATGTCTGGCGATTTGCTCAAGCATGTGGTCAAAAAAGGCAATGCCGGTATGAATGTTTGCATTTCCCTGACCGTCAAGATTAAGTTTAATGCTGATGTCCGTTTCTTTTGTAGTTCTTGTTACTTCAGCAATTCGTTGGCTACTGGCAAATAGTTTGTATATCTCCTCCCAATTTGTAGTAATCAATGCGCAGTAATCATTCAGAGATTGATTTTTTAACTGTTCCGCTTTGCTTCCGTTATCCAATAAAATTCCTTTGCATCCCAAATTTTTTGCAAGTATGACATCGGTTATTCTGTCGCCAATCACAAAAGAGTTAGGTAAATCATATTCACCATTGAAATATGCTGTTAACATGCCTACGCCTGGCTTGCGTGTATCTTTTTTCTCATGCTCGAAGGAGCAGTCGATGTGGATCTTGCTGAAACTTATACCCTCGTTTTCTAATGTTTTGAGCATCTTATTTTGAGCCGGCCAAAAATTATCTTCCGGAAAACTTGCTGTTCCTAGTCCGTCTTGATTGCTTACCATTACTAATTCAAAATCACAATCTCTTGCTATTTTTCCCAGCGAGGTAATTACACCGGGATAGAATTCCAGCTTTTCAAGGCTATCAATTTGTTGGTCGGGTGGCTCATTAATTAATGTGCCGTCCCGGTCAATAAAGAGTACTTTCTTCATATCTTTTTAATGCTTCTAGTAATTGTTTATTTTCTTTTGGTGTACCAATAGTAATACGTAAACATTCACTGCAATGTAATACTTTGCTGCGGTCTCTGACCACAATACCCTCCAGGGTTAAAAATTCATAGACAGCTTTGGCTGATTTGAATTTTACAAGTAGAAAGTTCGAATCGCTAGGGTAAATTTTTATTACAGAATTATATTGTTTCAGATTTTCCTTAAGTAATTCACGTTCGCTTATAATTTCCTTTACTTCTTGACTATAGCTATTAATATCTGCTAAAGCTTCTAAAGCAGTCTGCTGTGAAAGCGTATTGATATTGTATGGCGGTTTAATCTTATTCAGTATACTTACCAGCGCTGCATCACAGAATGCTAAACCTATACGAAGTCCGGCAAGACCCCATGCCTTCGACAATGTTTGCATTACGATTAGATTATTGTGATTGGGTATGAAGTCCAGCAATGATTTCTCTGTACTAAAATCTATATAGGCTTCATCTATAATAACAAGTCCGTTAAAGTTTGAAATTACTTTTATGATTTGTTCTCGCTTTAATGAATTGCCACTGGGATTATTGGGTGAACAAAGAAGAATAATTTTGGCTTCTTTACTTTGGCTTAGTAAATCATCTGCATCTAAAGTAAAATCCTCTCTTAAAGGAATTTTTATTAATTCAACATTATTGATGTTTGCACTCACTTCGTACATA
>CAZVFM010000399.1:0-568 GCA_964626095.1 uncultured Roseivirgaceae bacterium
TTATTGAATTTCGCCCAATCTTCCTCTAAAATAACTCTTAAGTCCTTTACCTCAGGTTCGGAACTGTATTCATTAGGAAGGTTCAGAATGTAATCTAATAAGCTGTAACAGGTTGTAAGTTGACCACAAGCAATAAGATTATCCAACCTATTTAATTTAATATCCTTTTCATCCCACCATAAAGCTGTTGGTGTCTCTGCCGCAATAGTCACTGTTTTTGTTAGTTTTTCACTAGGTTGCACGGTAATCCCATCATTGATTTTAAACTTTTTATAAATAGTGTCTTTTCCATCTAATTGATCTACGGTAGAACCGATTCTATTATATCGGAATGAATCATTTTTAAATAATGTGTCATAATGCAGTCGTCTTATATGTTTCAAGAAAACATCATTTACCATTGTAACAGTTGAGGTAATTCTTTCTCTAAGAAGTCTTTTTACCAATTCAATACTTAAATTTTGAAATGATGTTACTTCATCAATTAAAGCTGGAGGAACAGTTTTTTGAAAAACAGAATTAAACCATTTTAAAACTTTATTCTTAATCTTCAACGCTAAGAAACCTA
>CAZVFM010000399.1:578-1815 GCA_964626095.1 uncultured Roseivirgaceae bacterium
CCTAAAACGGTAAGTGTAAGACCAACTCCAAGAATTGCTCCACCAAAAACATTTAGCCAAACTAGAGTGGTTTTTTCGAAAGCAATTAAATTACTAACAACTAAAATTGTGAGGCCGATAATAACTAGAAAAGGATAAATCCATTTGATTCTAAATTGTGCAAATATATTAGTGACATACTCATTAAACGTTCTTTGATTGAATATTGGTTTTAAGTCTTGTGGCCAAGGCGTCATTTTATAACTTGCTACATCATTAACTATTATTAAGTCTAATGGATCCCTAATGTGAGTATTAAGCATACTTTCGATACCTTGATTGTCTGTGATTCCTCCATCCATTATTCCTACACCAGAAATAAACTTAGGATTTTTAATTAAATTTTTATAGCTTTCATTCTCCTTGTCTTTAAAATAATCCTGTGGAAATGCTAAAGGCTCAAAGCCTAGCGGAAAACAACTGGATGAAGAAACAATATCTGCCAATTGAATATGATCTTCTAATTGATTCATTTCTGGACAATATAGAGCCCGATTACCTATTAGACCAGTGTTCTGAAACCTAAATGGTAATCCATAGGAAAACTCCGTAGCATTAAAGCAAACATCTTTTAAATTATATCCATTGGAGTTGTCTTCTTCTAATTCATTTTTTAACTTATTAATTTGCGCAAAACTGCCTGAAAATAAACCCATTTGACCATATTCAAGTGCAAACGCATTTATTAAAGACCTTTTTTTAAAATCGTTTTCTTTCCAAATCTTGTCCATTCCTAATTTTGCCACCGCATTTTCAAGCAGTCTGTCATTCTGTGGTTGAAAAGAGGAATACATCTCCTTATAGAAAGAGTCATAGTTGAATTTCGGATCAGCAATAGCCTTCGCCAAGGCCACTGCCAAGAGAGTTCCACCACTAACTGAACTTATCGCACGGACATTTTTAAGCAATGGTTCGCCCTTATATTTAACTTTGTTTAAATATGACGAAGCTCCCAAAGAAAAAAAAGTTGCTCTATATCCCCCACCGCTAAAGCAAAGACCTATTTTTTCGAAAGGGTTAAAGTTTTTTGGCATGTTAGATTATTTAATGATTTATAATGCAAATTGTTTAAACGTAACTGTAACACTATGGGTTGCATTTTTATTCCACTTTCGCCCAGCGTTAATCGTAAAGGGAACTAAAGAATACTCCCCTGCAACATCTATGCTTTCTTCCACAGCAAAAGTAATTTTAGTAG
>CAZVFM010000399.1:1825-2041 GCA_964626095.1 uncultured Roseivirgaceae bacterium
TCATTTAATCGAACTTTATCTTTAATTTCTAGCTTTTCAATCTCTTGTAATGCATCCAGTATAGTTTTAGTTAATTCATATACAAAATTCTCAGTTAAGAACCCTTCCTCATCATTGGGTATCAAATTAGGATAAGTGTATGTATAAGTTACATTGTTAGTAATTGATTTACTCCATTTTTTCCCTATTGAAAAAATTAATATTTTAATCCCAGCA
>CAZVFM010000400.1:0-2032 GCA_964626095.1 uncultured Roseivirgaceae bacterium
TCTTTCCTTATCTGATTTATTCGGTGTGCTCTGCATTTGCTGAGCCATTCTTCTTTTTTCTTTTCAAAGAAGTTAACCGGATAAAACATGAATCGTATTATTAAATTTTTTCTTGAGCAAAAACTTGTAACGGTATTATTACTATTGGCCATTGTTGGCTGGGGAATTATTACGGCACCATTTAACTGGAATATAGATTTCCTTCCGCGTGATCCTGTACCTGTTGATGCCATTCCAGATATTGGTGAGAATCAACAAATTGTTTTCACCGAATGGATGGGCCGCTCTCCACAAGATGTGGAAGACCAGATTACCTATCCGCTCACTTCGGCATTGCTGGGCATGCCCGGAGTTAAATCCATACGAAGTACTTCCATGTTCGGCTTCTCCAGCATCTACATCATTTTTGATGATGAGGTAGAATATTACTGGAGTCGTTCTCGCATTCTTGAAAAACTCAACGCACTTCCTTCTTCCCTATTACCGGAAGATGTGCAACCCAAATTAGGTCCGGATGCCACTGCACTCGGACAAGTTTATTGGTACACCCTGGAAGGCCGGGATGAAAATGGCAAAGCAGTTGGTGGTTGGGACTTGCACGAACTGCGCAGCATTCAGGATTATTTTGTGCGTTATGCATTGAGTGGTATTGCAGGTGTAGCTGAAGTAGCCAGCGTAGGTGGTCATAACAAAGAATACCAGGTCGATCTCGATCCGGTGGCCATGAAGACTTACAACATTTCCATGATGGAAGTGATGGAAGCCTTGCGCAACAGCAACCGCGATGTAGGTGCAAATACGGTTGAGATCAATCGCGTGGAATATCTCATACGCGGATTGGGTTATGTGAAGAAAGTTGAAGACATCGAGGAAGCAGTTGTGCGCACCACGAACAATGTACCTGTACGCATTAAAGATATTGCTAAAGTAAATATCGGTCCGGCCGATCGCTCTATGCTGGGCATACTTGATAAAGGCGGAGCGGAAGCTGTTGGCGGTGTCGTGATAGCAAGATATGGAGATAATCCATTGGCTGTGATTGATCAGGTCAAAGAAAAAATCGCTGAGATATCCGCAGGCTTACCAAGTAAACAACTGGAAGATGGCCGCACATCGAAAGTAACTATCGTTCCTTTTTATGATCGCAGCCAGTTGATCCATGAAACCTTAGGCACACTGAATGATGCCATCTCTTTGCAGATACTCATTACCATCATTGTGATCATGGTAATGGTTTACAACCTGCGTGCTTCATTGCTTATCTCTGCCTTGCTCCCATTAGCCGTATTGATGTGCTTCATCTTCATGAAATATTTTGGGGTGGATGCCAATATTGTTGCACTCTCCGGTATAGCCATCGCCATCGGTACTATGGTTGACTTAGGCATTATCCTCAATGAGAATATTTTAAAGCACATGGAGGAATCACCCAAGTCGCAATCATTACTTACTACCGTTTACAATGCAGTAGCCGAAGTAAGCTCAGCCATACTCACTGCAGTGGCAACTACAATCATCAGCTTCTTACCTGTATTTACCTTACAGGCAGCAGAAGGAAAATTATTCGGTCCGCTGGCCTACACCAAAACATTTGCATTGCTAGCTGCACTCATATTCACTTTGTTAATTATGCCGGCTTTCTCGCATTGGATTTTCGGACTAAAGATTCAACAAAATAAAATAAGAGTTTTTGGAAACGTACTACTCGGACTGGCCGGACTTTTTATTGCTATCATGTATCTGCCTTGGGCCGGAATAAGCATTGTTTTGTTTACCGCAAACAACCTCCTGAATCATTATGTAGAAAAATATAAACCTTACCATGCTTTCGCAACAGTAGCTATTGCTGTTACAGCCATCTCCTGGTTACTGGCTAATGAATGGTTGCCCTTGGGCGTAAGCAACAGCATCCTCCTGAATTTCATTTTTATTTTGCTGATTATCGGATTGGTATTGGGTACTTTCAGTCTATTCATTCGCCTTTATCCCAAACTTTTAAACTGGTGCCTTGAAAACAAAATCAAATTTCTGA
>CAZVFM010000401.1:0-1329 GCA_964626095.1 uncultured Roseivirgaceae bacterium
TTAGAGCAGGTCTTTCCTACCTACGAGGCCTTATGCTAATTCGCCAAAGTGTGAATTTTAATATTCGTATAATAAACGGATTCTATAGTAGCCTACTGCGATTACCAAAATTGTTTTTTGATTCCCGAAAAACCGGTGAACTTATTGCGCGGATGAATGATACCAGAAGAATACAATTGTTGATAAGTTCGTTAGTTGGAAATATTATAATAGATTTTTTGGTCGTTATTACTTCTATGTCGGTTGTTTTTTATTACTCATCAACTATTGGAATAGTCATTACAATCTCGCTGCCAATTTTTTTTCTAATTTTCTTTTTGTCAAATAGAACGATTATTTCTTCTCAAAAGGATGTTATGATGAATTATGCTAATACTGAAAGTCACTTTGTTGATTCTTTACAAGGAATTTCAACAATTAAATCAACCAACTCGGAACCATTTTTTGAAGGACTTAATCAAAACGCATACAGCAATTTTCAATCTAGTTTATTTTCTTTAGGTAGATTGAATTTAAAGCTTGGTCTGATTTCTGATATAACAGGAGTATTATTTGTTGTAAGTATTTTTGGGATTGGTGCATTATTGGTTATTCAGAATAAGCTCAAAATGGGTGAATTTGTTGCCATAGTTGGAATTTCCGGTACTACTATCCCTTCAATTATAAAAGTAGCATTGGGTAATATCCAAATCCAGGAAGCGAAAGTTGCATTTGACAGGATGTTTGAGTTTACAGGGGTTGAAAGCGAAGAGGCTGTCGAAGCAAAAAATATTGGTAACAAAACGATGGAATTATCAAATTTGAAAGAAATTAACCTCTCGGTAAGCCGATTGCTCTTCAGGTTTCCTGGCAGTAAAGCTATTCTTGTCAATGTTTCGTTTGAGATCAATAGTGGTGAGATGGTAGCAATTGTAGGTGAAAGTGGAGGTGGGAAAAGTACCTTAATACAGGTTTTGCAAAAATTTTATCAACCTGAAAAGGGTAGAATATTAGTGAACGGAATCGATTGGAATAACATTAAAAGAAGAGAATGGAGATCAGTAATAGGTGTAGTCTCACAGGAGGTTAAGATTTTTAATGGGAGCTTGTTATTCAACCTTACACTATCAGATGATCCAGAAAAATTTAAAGATGTTATTAAATTTTGTCTTGCTACCGGGTTCAATAAATATTTTGGTGCTTGGCCTCAAGGTTATAGAACAGTATTGGGAGAGCAGGGAATCAATATTTCTGGAGGACAAAGGCAACTCCTCGCGCTTGTAAGAGCATTGTTTAATAAGCCAAGGTTACTTTTACTTGATGAAGCAACTTCTGCAATGGACAAGGAGA
>CAZVFM010000401.1:1339-2024 GCA_964626095.1 uncultured Roseivirgaceae bacterium
AATTTTGTTTTGTCCTTTTTAAAACAAAATAAACCAACTTTAACAATTTTAATTGTAACCCACAGAAAAAAGATAGCATCAATGTGTGATAGGTTTTATATTTTAGAAAAGGGGATACTAAAGAATGCAGTTTCAGAAGCCGAATTACTTAGTTTGGATTGATATTTTTGTTTTTTATTGTGTCTTGTATTTCGATAGTAGAAGTAAGACTTCCCATCAAAATCTATAACCCATTATTAATTCTAGTAAGCCTTTGATAATCGGATTTATTTTATCGAATTTCACGCCCTTATTTAAGAACTATGAAGAGCAATGCCATCATAATTACCGGGGGATACCTGGATACCAACAATGCAAAAACTGCACACGGACTTATACGAGGAACCGAGCGCTTTCATGTTTTAGGAATCATTGACCACAAATATGCAGGCAAGGAGGCAGGCAGCGTGCTGGACGGTAAAAACAGGGACATACCTGTGTACGAATCTATCCAGTCGTTTCTGGCAATTTCAAAAGGAAAAGCGCAATACTGCATTATTGGCGTGGCCACTAAAGGAGGTGTTATCCCCGAATCACTCAGGCAAATGTTAAAGCAGGCACTTGAAAGCGGGCTTTCTATAGTAAACGGTCTGCATGAATATGTTTCTGATATACCTGAGCTGGCAGATTTGGCGGCAAAGAATGG
>CAZVFM010000402.1:0-2007 GCA_964626095.1 uncultured Roseivirgaceae bacterium
CTTTGTTTGGTTATTTAACTACTACCTTCTTTTTCAAGACCTTTACAGATATTTTTGAAACCGGCATCAAACGCATGCCGCTGGTAAGCTTGATATACAATTCTATCAAGGATTTAATTGGAGCTTTTGTGGGGGATAAGAAAAAATTTACTCACCCAGTTTTAGTTCTACTGAATAAAGAGGCATCGATTTATAAAATGGGATTTGTAACCCAGGATAATCTGAATGAAATTGGACTAACGGATATGGTTGCTGTGTACCTGCCGCATTCCTACAATTTCAGTGGCAATCATTTCCTGGTCCCAAAGGAAAACATCAAACCATTGGATATACCGGGAGCGACTGCAATGAAGTTTATTGTGTCGGGTGGGATTTCAGGATTTGAAGATTAGACTATTAATGATGGAACTCATGACTTCATTTTACTTGGATGTTGCCTTGAGTCAAAGAAGTCAGTGATATAAACGCACTCTGCTTCAACTCTGTAAATGATTTTTATATGATTTTCGATCAACCTTCTATGATCCATATTAAGATGCTCCAGGTATTCTTCCGGTTGACCGGCATATGGATGCTGAGCAAGTTGTTCAGCGTGATCAAGTAGATTATCTTTTATCCTCCTTACTTGCTCTATCGGTGTTTGCTGCTCCTCAATAAGAAAAAATAAAACTTCTTCAAGGCTTTGAAGTGATTGATCGGTAAAGATCACTTTCATACACCAAATTTCGAATTTATTCGCTGCTCTACATCTTTCCGGTTAAACACTTTTCCTTCTTGAATATTTCGTTCAGCATTAAGAGCACGTAAACTTAATTTGGCCTTAAGCACAGGGTCTAGATTAGTTCTTATTAAAATTGAGCGTATTGCTTCAAGCACATTTAGATCGTTTTCTTTTGCGAGAAGTTCTTGTAGCTCGATTTTAATGTTGGTGTCTCCCATGATATTCTTGGTTTGCTTTTAAAGATAGCAACAATTTATCTAATTAATCCATTCATAATTTTTTGTATATTCTTTTCTGTGATAGCATATCCCTTATTTTTCAGCAACTGCTACCGCAATTTTTGAATCGGCAGTACCATAGTATAAAAACCATTTGTTGTTGAAATAGACTAATCCCTCAACAAAGCACACATTGTTGATTTGTCCGGTAATTTCGTAGTCTTTATCGGGTGTGATAAAATAATTATCAGATCGGGCCAATACTTTAGTGGGATCGTTTATGTCGAATAAAATTTGTCCTGCTGCGTAATTGCCATCGGGTAAATTTTTATCTCCAACAGCTAAATTGTTCCGACTATTGTAAATCAGGATTATTCCATTTTCGGTGATCATCGCATGCGGACCAGGCTCAACCAAATCACTGTCGAACATGCCGGCTCTCGGACTAAATACTTTCAATAAACTACCGCCTTCATTTTCCAGTGGCGTCCAGTGAATTAAATCAACCGATGTTGCTAGGAAAATATCTGTATCCCCCCAGTACATCCAGTATTTTCCATTGATTTTTTTGGCAATAAATTGATGACCTTTTTGTTCGGTAATAATTGAGCCACTTTTTGACCAGAGATCCACGTACTTATCTTCATCACTTTTTGCAAAAGCGAGTCCGTGTTTTTCCCAGCTAATAAAATCTGCTGTGCTTGCAACACACAAGCGCGCGATGTGACCATCATAGGAAGTATAGGTAAGTATATAATTACCATTTTCATCTTCTACAAGTCGTGGGTCTTCTATGCCGCCTTCCCACTCATATTTCTTCATGTCATCCTCGTCTGGAAATAGAACAGGTTCGTGTACACGGTTAAAATTTAAACCATCAACACTAACTGCCAAACCTAAACGTGAAGTACCTGCATGTTTACCCACTACATCTTCTGCGCGGTACAGCAAATATACTTTTCCATCGCGCACAACTGCACTCGGGTTGAACACATCTTTCTCTTCCCATCTTACGGTATCTTTTCTTATTGGGCAATAGAAGCTAGCATCCGCATTCGGACCTAAAAC
>CAZVFM010000403.1:0-2000 GCA_964626095.1 uncultured Roseivirgaceae bacterium
TTTGAAAGGTCCTCTTTGCGATTGCCGAATAACCCAACCTCAAAATCGCCCATGGTTTGCTTAAAAAAGTCCATAGTCCACTTGGTATAGGCAGGGTATTGCTTCCACAGGCCACGTAAAACCACAGGCTTCTGGGGCTTGTAGTAATGTTTTTGAAATTCCTCACGGGTAATCGATCCCCCATCAACAACGGGGACCGGTTTTTTTATATCCAATGACATGACCAAACGGATTATTTCTCAAAATAAATAAGTATTTACGACAATTGCTTTAACCTGTAACAATTTTCGCCAATAGTAACAAAAAAGGAGCCCATTGGCTCCCTTCCCCATGGGTATGAAAAGCCCTACCCGATTGACACGCGCTTAAACTCAGCTACCGTCAATCCTTTGGTTACGCTATCCAGGTACTGTGCTACCGTTTTACTATTGTCCTTAACGAACAACTGGTGCAACAAGGTGCTGTCCTTAAAGAATTTATTCAACTTACCCTGAGCGATTTTCTCTACCATGTTTTCGGGTTTTCCTTCGGCCAGGATTTGCGCTTTGGCAATTTCAAGTTCCTTTTCAATAATACTTTTATCAACAGATGATTCATCAACAGCCACCGGATTCATGGCAGCAATCTGCATACCTACATCCTTACCCGCATCTGTAACATCTTTTCCATTAATACCCTTAAGCGATACCAACACGCCCAGTTTCGCACCAGCATGAATGTAGGGCACCACTGTTTCGCCCTTCATATGAACAAACTCACTTACTTCAATCTTCTCACCTATTTTACCCACCAGTTCTACAATCTTTTCATTAAGGGTAAGATCGCCCACCTTTAACGCTAATAGCGCATCTTTATCGGCAGGTTTATTGGTAAAGGCTGTGTCTGCAACCAACTTGCCAAGCGACTGAAACTCTTCATTCTTCGCTACGAAGTCAGTTTCGCAATTCAACGCGATCAATACAGCCTCTTTCTTATCATCACTTACTTTAACAAATACAGAACCTTCCTTAGCTTCTCTGTCGGAACGGGAAGCAGAAACCTTCTGTCCTTTCTTTCTCAATATCTCAATAGCCTTCTCGAAATCACCTTCTGCTTCAGTAAGGGCTTTTTTACAATCCATCATACCGGCTCCGGTCATCTGCCTGAGTTTGTTTACATCTTGTGCTGAAATTGACATCTCTTTATAATTTTAGATTTACGATTTTTTAATTCTATACTGGCTTTAAAAAAATAAACACCGACTGAAAGGCCGATGTTTAGTATATGGTATCGGCCACTGACAGGATCAACCCCGGCCAATTGACAATCTTATTTTGCTTCTTCTACGGCCGTGTCTACTTTTCTCTTTTCGTCTTCTTCTTTCTTCAAAGAAGCTTCTTCCTTCTCCTTCTTACGCTCATTTAATGCTTCTTCAATAACACTTCCGATATAACCGGCAATGAGTGAAATCGATTTAAAGGCATCATCATTGGAAGGAATAGGGAAATCAACTGAGCTCGGATCAGAGTTCGTATCCACCATGGCAAACACCGGGATGTTCAGCTTTTGCGCCTCAGCAACCGCAATGTGTTCACGTTTAACATCAATAATGAATAACGCTGCAGGAAGTCTGTTTAAATCAACAATACCTCCTAACTGTTTTTCAAGCTTTGCTTTTTCGCGTGTCAGTGTAAGGCGCTCCTTCTTTTGCAGGTTCAGGTAAGCCTCATCCTTCATCAGTTTATCGATCTGTGAAAGTTTTTTCAACGACTTACGAATAGTGGCGAAATTGGTGAGCATACCACCCAACCAACGCTCTGTTACGTAGGGCATATTCAACCGCCTTGCTTCTTCCGAAACGATATCTTTAGCCTGCTTTTTAGTAGCCACAAACATGATTTTGCGACCTGAACGAACAATGTTCTTCATCGCAAAGGCTGCTCCTTCCAGGGCTGCTAATGACTTATGTAAGTCGATAATGTGGATACCATTATTTTCCATGAAGATGTACTCTGCCATCT
>CAZVFM010000404.1:0-1999 GCA_964626095.1 uncultured Roseivirgaceae bacterium
CGGTTATCCCGCCCTGGGTTTGCAACAATGCTTGTTTACGTTTTTTTTCTTCTTCCAGTAAATTTTCAATTCTCTTTTCAATTCTCCTAAGTAGCTCTACTTCAGCCTCCATGTATTCAGTCTCCCCTTCTCGTTCCATATGGCTAATCAGCATTTGTAAATTTTTAAGTTTCCTTTCTTCTTCTTCGATCTTTTTAAAGAACTCAGTTCTCCTTTTTAGGGTCGCACCTTTAGGATAGGCGAACAGATTTAATCCACCTGCTCGATTCAATAAATCTGAAATTCTCTCGGTATTATTCTGTAAACCATATTCTCCAGGATAAAATACTTCACCTTCTATTGATACCAATTTTTCCTTTTGAAAGCCCGGACTCTTCCTCACAAACACATGGTCAAATGGGTTTAATTTAATCGAGGCATCAGCCTCAGTAAGTTTTAATTCAGGATCAACTTCGAGTGTAATAATCTCGGCAATTTTACCGCTGGTATTTCCTTTTACTCTTCGTACTATTTCAATAGATGAGCTAGATGCAGATTCTTTAAAACCCTTAGCTTTTACAATCAGATCGCCAACCGTTAAATTTTCCACAAATTGGTATGTTCCAGTACGATTGATTTCTCCGGATATTTGAACGTAGAACTCTTCTTTAATATCGTAAATACTTGAAATACTTAATACATCTTCGCGCATGAGTGGGATATCGGCAATGCGTTCATTAAGTATACTGCCTAAGTCAATACTTAAGGCTTCCATCGTCAGATCAGCTTTGGTTCTATATAAGGTGGCCCTGTTTAGAAATGCATCTCCCCTGAGTCCCCCGGCTTTTTCTACAAGTGATCGAATGCTTGTACCTTCTTCTAAGGCATATTCACCCGGCCTAAAAACTGCCCCAGAAATTTGTATTCGGTTATCAAATCTTTCTAAAATCTCACCGACCCGATAAAAGTCGCCATCCTTGGGCTGAAACTCTGCAAACTTGCTTGCGGAAATATCTTCCACTTTCATAGCGATGTCGGTAGTCCTCCTTACGGTTATTAGTCCTTTGTATGCCTTTTCTGTAAAACCACCGGCAAAGCGAAGTAAATTTTCTATAGACTCACCCTGCTTTACTTCAAACAAGCCTTCTCTTCTTACCGGGCCAATTATTTCAACCCGGGTTCTTATGGGTTGTACAATGACCACATCATTGTCTCTTAATGCAATGTTACCCTTGTGTTCACCGCGCTCAAGAAATTCATAAATATCAGTTTCAGTAATTAACTTGTTATCTCTATAGACTTGAATATGTCTGAATGAACCATTTTCACTAGGTCCGCCTGCTGCAAAAAGGGCATTGAAAACTGTTGCGAAGGAAGGTAGGGTATACGTTCCGGGTCGATTAAGTTCTCCCACCATTGAAACTGTGATAGAACGAATATTGCCCAAACGAATATCAATAAAAGTATTTGGGTTGCTGCCTAGTAGTCCCGAATAAATTCTACTCAGCGATGTTTTGATGCGCGCACTTGCTGCAGCGACAGGAGAGCCCCCTACCGGAATGGGTCCTATATTTGGAACAAATATTTTGCCATCAGGATTAATTACAAGATCATAAGACTGCTGCGATGCACCATAAACATCAATCAGTAACTGATCGCCTGCACCAAGTGTATAGGATTGTGGTGTGGGTATGTTTAAACTTGGATTAAACGTAAGGTCTCTGTTATGAAATAATTTATAGCCGTAAATTTTTTTCTGAACAGGACTTAAGTCATAATAGGGATCCGATCTTCTCAGGGAGTCAAATAAATCTGGATAAGAAAAAAAACTAGTTTGTCTCAATTGACCTTTAGTTTGAGCGCCAGTCCCTGTACCGGGTTGTACTCTACCCCTTAATGCTTCGATCCTTTGCCTGAGTTTAGTAATCTCAGTTGCAGGCATACCTCTTTCTGCTGCCATGGCTTCTAACTGCATTTGGTTCATGCCTGATGTTTCCGCACGTTTGATTAATTGCTCTAT
>CAZVFM010000405.1:0-1985 GCA_964626095.1 uncultured Roseivirgaceae bacterium
CCTGCCAGGTTTCGCTTCCGTCTATGGTTAAGAAAATGCTTCCGTAAATTCCAACAACCCAGCCAATTCTGTCACTGATGAAGTAAACATCATTGAAAAGGAAATTATTATAAGCATTTGTAATTTGTCTGACCCAGGTATTGCCGCCATTGGTAGTATGAATTATTGTTGAGTCAAGTCCGACAGCCCAGCCTGTATTCTGATTAACGAAGTGAACACCATATAACCAATTAGGTGTTGGGCTTGCCTGCAGCGTCCAGGTATTTCCACCATTAACTGTATGTAAAATTGTACTGTTTCTGCCGACCGTCCAGCCAAAATTTTCATCAACAAAATGAACAGCCCACAATTCTAAATTTGTTCCACTGTTTAGTGTATTCCAACTCAAGCCGGAATTTGTTGTGCGAAGAATAGTACCATCTCTTCCGACAGCCCAGCCGCGCTGGTCACTAATAAAAAACACTGAGTTCAGTTTACTCAGTCCTGCATTAGATTCAATCCAATTACCGCCACCGTCAATTGTTCGTAAAATTAATCCAGCATCGCCAACTGCCCAGCCTGAATTTTCATTAAGAAAGTGAACCGAATTTAACCATTTGAGCGTGCCGTCATTTATAATTTCAAACTCGGTACCAACTCCAGAATTTTTAGCAAGAACGCCATAATAACCGCAGGTAAAAATATTGTGATATAAGGATTGCCACTCCACATCATTAAAATGGGAATTGAAATCTATTGACTTAGTTATCCACGAAACTCCATTGTTTGTTGTTTCGAGGATTGTTCCCTCACTGCCAACTGCATAAGCATAAGGCTCTACACCCTTCGTATCAACGCTGTATAAATTGTAGTTGATGTTTTGATTTTCAATTTGCCAGGTTGCACCCTGATCAGTAGATTGAATGATTACACCCTCTTGTCCGCAGGCGCGGTAATAACCAAACTCAACAAGATCAATCGAATACAGATCCCACGGGGTTGAAGATGCGTGAGAAGTCCAGTTGCTTCCTCCATTACTTGTGCTGATGATAAGTCCATCTTCGCCAACAGCCCAGGCATTACCACAATCAAAATGATCTATTGAAAAAAGATTTAAAGAAAATCCTGTAGCATAAACATCCCAATCCTGACCGCTGTTAGTTGATTTTAAAACGACGCCACTGTCACCGCAAATCCAAACGCAGGCTCCGTTTAGGAATGAAACAGAATTGAGATCAGTTGCAGTAATTCCTGCGTGGTTATTCCAGCTTGCTCCATTATCTGAGCTGTGAATAATAAAACCATTCTCTCCCACGATCCAGATATCACCATCGAAATAAGTTGTGATGCTGTTTAACATTTCAATTGTGCCGATATCAGTTTTTTCCCACGTGTTTCCTTCATTTGTAGTTTTTATTACTGTGCCGAGAGCGCCAACAGCCCAGCCGCTTACTCCCTCCATTTTAATTGCTTTTAACTCGTTACCTTGAGGATATGGATTTTGCCAATACCAGCCCGATTGACTTGAAATAAATTGATGGGAAAGGAAAAAGATTATGCTTATGAAAATGAAGCCTCGCAAGTTTTCCTCCTTTGGAAAAATTTATGTTATTCCCGGACCGAGGAAGTTGTCAGATTCGGAGTTTTTCAGATGAGCCTCTGCTTCCCAACTCCTCAGGTTCAGATTAAATTATTCTCACTTGAAACTTGCAAATAAAAATTGATAGAGTCAATAAGCAGTAGTTTGACGATTGGCAAGTGTTGTTATTCTTCCCCGTAAACAAAATTTAATTGTCATGATAAAGAATAACAGAATTAAGAGAATTTGGATTGGAACAAAAGTAATAGAGCTTCGGTTTAGGCACTATTTCATCAGGATCATTTTCTTGGTCTCAGCAAAATTTCCTGCCTGAATTTTATAGATATAAATTCCGCTCGGCAGGGTGAAAGCCTTTCCACCTGAGGCGGATCCGCCTTTGGCGGAAATTATTGGACCGACTAATCCA
>CAZVFM010000406.1:0-1983 GCA_964626095.1 uncultured Roseivirgaceae bacterium
CATCATAGAAGATAAAATGCCTGGCTGTGTCTGATATTTCTATTTTGCTATTCTTAACTTGACTTAATTGTGCCTGATAGCCGCGCAATGTCATCTCTCTGGATACACCATAGTCTTTATAGGCAATCCAGGCACCAATAGTAAGCACCGGACATGTAATGCTGGCAATCTCTTGGCGTAAATCTACTGTGTACAATTCGTACATAACCTGTCCAATGGTTTTGGCATCTGATTTCGCAGCCATTTCAACAACCTTTTCAATATTTTTTTTATCGCGAATCATGGTATTCAGATACATGGACTGGCTCATACGTACTTGTTCTTCATTTTGTGAGGCCATCATATTGCGCATATTTCCGGCCAATTCCTTAGCCGACTCAGGGGTTATACCCGGCATTTGGATGGCAGGTAAATAGGGAAGTCCATCTACAGCAATTACAGCTGAAAATAAATGGGGTGCTGAACTGGCTGCCCAGAATGAAAGAAAGCCCCCCATGCTATGACCAATAAGTATAGGCTTTTGAAGGTTTTGTGCCTGTACGTAAGTGATGATTTCATCTTTCACATCCTGCAGAAAATTATCGCTAAGATTTGGTGCGTTGCCTCCAAAACCGGCTAATGTGATCAGGTGCATTTCATAATTACTTTTATAACGTTCAACGGTCTCTTCCCATACCTCTGCGGTACAATACAGCCCATGGATGAGAATGGCTGGTTTACCCTTACCCTCAACTTTTACATTGAAAAATTGCTGTGCCTTTACTACGTTTCCTAGAAACATAGCGGCCAATATTACTATTGTTGAAATGATGCTTTGCATACTATTTTTCTTTTGGTTGATGTACAAATGAAGGTAGCTTGGGTGAACTAAGGAAAAGAAGTTGATGAACTGCAGTGTTTATCTGACCATCAGAAGAAATGGACAAATAGTATAATTGGGTAGCACGCAAAATGAGAAATTGCAGTTGGTCAAATGTTTTACACGGTACATCAATTATATTGGTATAAGTAATTGGCTTACTATATTTTAGCGATTATGAGCCGATTTAGAGGGATATTAGTTACTGCCCAAAAGTGGAAGTTGCATCATGTGCTCTTCTGGTCATCATATTATATATTTTGGGTACTGGTGTATCAAAATATGTACACCAGCTTGTCGCCCTTGCTTTTAATTACGGCAGTTTATCTGGTATTTCATGCAACCGGATATTATGTAACTATTTACGGAATTATCAATAAACTAGTTGTTCGACATAAATATTTATGGGCATTTGTAAGCTTTATTTTGTTGATTATTTTATTAGGTTTTGGAATTGCAGGAGGTATAGTACTTGTATTTAAAGATACGGTTGAATTATTCTTCGGTAACTTTTATAACCTATTGATTCTGGCTATAAGTTCAAATATTACAGTAGGTGCATTGGTTGCACTGAAGCTGGGCCTTGATCGCCTACGACAACAAAAGAAAGAAGATCAGATCAGGAAGCAGCAACTTGAATCTGAGTTAGAATATCTAAAAGCACAGATTAATCCTCACTTTCTTTTTAATGCCATCAACAATATTTATTTTCTTATCAAGAAAGACCCAACCAATGCCGCAGAAACTTTAATTAAACTATCTGATTTACTGCGTTATCAATTGTATGATTGTTCTGGGCACCGTATTGCAATAGAGAAAGAAGTAGAGTGTATTAAAAATTTTATCTCGCTTGAAAAAATAAGGAAGGATGATAAACTCCAGGTAAAATTCGATAGTACAGGGTTAATCAGTAATTTTGAAATAGCGCCACTTTTGTTAATTCCTCTTATTGAAAATGCTTTCAAGCATGTGTCTAATCACACTGAAATGCCCAATATAATTGAAATTGAATTGAACGAGGAGGAGAAAAAATTCAAAATGTATGTCTACAATACCAAAGATGAGCACAGATCAGTACCTACTGGTGGAATAGGACTTAAGAATCTTCAGCGTAGGCTAGAACT
>CAZVFM010000407.1:0-1982 GCA_964626095.1 uncultured Roseivirgaceae bacterium
TCACTTTAAAAGAAACGTTATCTGGCGGCTCAAGATCTGCAATACAAAATATTTTTTTAGCTACTGTAAAACACAGGTTGTTGCCCCACTTGATGTCTTCGTCTGTCCCGGGAAGCGATAAACAATAAGCACGCAGTTGTTCTATGTCCATATTTGAAAAAATATATTTTATATTACAAAATCTGATAAATACAGGTAATTATAAAATTATCTCAACAATTTTTCCTGAATTTAGCTTAATGGCATTTCAAACTTTCATTATAACAGGCATTGTACAAGCAGGATTTCTTGCACTGTTAATACTTATTAAGAAAAATAAAGAAAGATCAGACTTTTACTTTGTAGCATGGTTAATCACCGTTGGCCTGCACCTTACTTACTATCTTCACAATATTTCATATTTCAGGTCCGACTGGAGTTTCTTGTATCTTTTTGGATTCCCAATGGCCTTGCTACACTCTCCCATGCTTTATTTATACACAAAGTCCCTAACAAAAAACCGCAATAATAATTTCATTGAAAATGCTCTTCACCTTATTCCATACTTTGTTTATATGGTGGTCCTTGTAATTTTCTTTACGCAATACGGAATCGAAATACGTTATGGTTTTTTGCAGTTTTCAACAAACTTTTCTCCCCTAACTGATTTTTATGGAGTACCAATAGCAATTTCAGGCGGCATATATCCAGTGCTTAGCTTTTTTGCTCTCAAAAAATACCATCAACAATTACCTCATTATTATTCACTCACCGAAAAGTTAAATCTGAATTGGTTGAAATACTGGATCATTTCATCATTGCTATTTTTTATTCTTGTTTTTGTCATGGTAACTGGCGCTATGGATTTTAATTGGTTCAACCCCAATTCTACATTCAAGTGGGTCAGTGCTTTTCTTGTTATCCAGATTTTCTATATAGGGCTGTTCGGGTTGCGTCAATCCGCATTATTTTCCAATTTGAATTTGTCAGCCATTCATATGCCCACAGCATTGGTAAATAATAGAAAAACCTATTCAAAATCAGGACTAGACAAAAAAGAACTTACGCAACTCGCTCTTCAATTAGCAAGCCTAATGGAAAACAAAAAACCCTACCTGAACCCAAGCCTTACCCTAGATGAATTGGCAGATTTATGTGCACTTAGCCCCAATCACCTTTCGCAGGTGATCAACAGCGTTTACGGAAAAAATTTCTACTATTTTATCAATAGCTATAGAATTGAAGAAGTAAAAAAGCAACTTGTGTTGCCCGGGAAGCAGCACATGAAACTCCTCTCAATCGCATTTGATTGCGGGTTTAGTTCAAAATCAACTTTTAACAAAATATTCAAAGAACTCCTTGATAAAACACCTTCTGAATACTTAAAAAGTATTAAATCCAAGTCCTAACTTGTCCGCTCGGTCGCAATGCATATCCTATTATTCTGAATTTTGTTCAGCTATTTCAATTATTAGTTAATGCTTGAACCCGATATTAAAATTGCGCTATGATCAGATTTATTTTAACAGGACTTCTTGTGATGCCTCCATTATGGACTAATGGCCAATGTAAATTAACTGTAGAAGTGTCAAACATCAAGAAACCCGAAGGCACTGTCAGAGTATGTGTATTTATGTCAAAAAATAATTACCTCGGAAAAGCAGATTACTGCAGTTCGATCAAAATTGAGTCGATAGACGATCAGGAAATTAGTTTAGATTTAGCTTGTGCTAAATATGCAATAGTTGTTTATCATGATATAAACAAAAATGGTATATTGGACAAAAATTTTTTGGGAATACCAAGCGAACCCTATGGATTTCCAAGAAACCCAAGCACAATATTTGGACCTCCCCCATTTGAAAAGGCCCAAGAAGATGTACAAAAAGATAAATTAATAAAAATTCGATTGTAATTTATTTAAGGAACTATTAACAAAAAAATTGATCTATGTCAGCCGAACAACTTTTTTCTATCTGCAACAGCACCGCACTTTTGGGCTG
>CAZVFM010000408.1:0-1959 GCA_964626095.1 uncultured Roseivirgaceae bacterium
GATGCCGGCTTTTCTGTCTTTTATATGGGTATTAACCTTGGTGCTTTTTTAGGGCCAATCGTTGTAAGCTTTTTAGCAGAAAAAGTTGATTGGCATCTTGGCTTTGCTGCAGCAGCCGTAGGGATGTTTTTAGGGTTAATTCAATTCAGATTAACCCATGGCTATCTGGGTGATATAGGTATCAGGCCAAGTGCAAAAGATGATGCTATTAAAAGCAAAGGAAATTTTATGCTCGCCATGGTTTTAGGTTTAGTATTGATTGCATTTCTTTCCTCTCTTCAATTTTTTGGATATATCGACATCATGCATGCCCGTGGCTTGGCAGAAGGTATCGGTATTCTCATTGTTACAGTAACCATATTCTATTTTTTGTACATTCTCGTTGCGGGTGGTTTAAATGCTGATGAAAGAAAGAAAGTGGTGGTCATTTTTTTCTTATTTGTTGGTGCCGCTTTATTCTGGTCTGGTTTTGAACAGGCTGGCTCAACTTTAAACCTTTTTGCCAGAGATTATACGGACCGAATGATTTTTGGATGGGAAATGCCCGCTGGAGTGCTGCAAAATATTAATCCGGGTTTTGTTATCATACTTGCTCCGCTATTTGGTGCTTTATGGGTGAAACTGGCAATGAAAAATTTGAATCCATCAACTCCATTGAAATTTGGATTTGGATTAATTCTGATGGGCATCGGATTCTTAGTGATGTACTTTGCTGCAGGTTTAATTTCCGATGCAACTAAGCCTGGTATGTTCTTTTTAATTCTTACTTATTTCTTACATACCTCGGGTGAATTAACACTTAGTCCGGTGGGCTTAAGTGCAACAACTAAACTTGCTCCTAAAAGGTATGTTGGTCAAATGATGGGGATTTGGTTTGTTGGTGCGTCCTTGGGTAATTTGATTGCAGGATTGTATGCGGGTGGTTTTAATCCGGATGATCCATCGCAATTGCCTTCTTTATTTATGTCGATTGTTCAGTTTGCAATTGGAGCAGGGATAATTTTTGTAATCATTAGCCCATTGTTGAGAAAGTGGATGGGTAATGTGAATTAGTATTTAGAAGTAAAGTAAAGATCGATCAGTAATACGGTCTTTTTTGATGACATAAAATTTCACATATTGGCTTGCCTAAATTCCTAAACCTATGCAAGAAGAACAATCTCATAAACCCTACATCTCAGCCAAGGATTTCATCCCTGAGTTTACACCCAAGGCCATCATACTTGGATGTGTATTAGGAATAATTTTCGGAGCAGCCACAGTTTACCTGGGCCTAAAAGTAGGCCTTACTGTAAGTGCCTCCATTCCAATAGCTGTGTTGGCAATTTCAATTTTCAAGAAATTAGGCAATGCCACCATACTTGAAAGTAACATGGTGCAAACCATAGGTTCCTCTGGAGAGTCGGTAGCTGCCGGTGTGGTATTTACAGTTCCTGCATTACTGTTCCTCTCAGGAGGTGAAGCATATTTTGAATACTTCCAAATTTTTGTGCTTGCTCTAGTTGGGGGTATACTTGGTGTCTTGTTCATGGTGCCTCTTCGTAAAGCACTCATAGTTAAAGAACATGCTAATCTTCCTTATCCTGAAGGTACTGCTTGTGCAGATGTACTTGTAGCCGGAGAGAAGGGTGGTAAGCTGGCGCGCAATGTGTTTCTTGGTTTGGGTATTGCTTTTCTCTACAAGGGTTTCATGTCTATTTTAGGACTGTGGAGAGATGTGCCCGAATATGTTTTCAAGCGTGGTTCGGCCTTGCCTAATGGCACGGTAAGCGCAGAAATTACTCCAGAATTGTTGGGCGTTGGCTATATTATCGGGCCACGTATATCGGGTGTACTTGTGGCGGGGGGCGTGCTTTCCTGGTTGGTGCTGATCCCTTTGATCACTTTGCTTGGAGATGGTTTGGAAAGCCCCATGGCGCCAGAGACAAGCATGTTGATTAAAGACATGTCGGCCTGGCA
>CAZVFM010000409.1:0-1956 GCA_964626095.1 uncultured Roseivirgaceae bacterium
CCTGCGAAGGCAATGAAGTACAGTTTACACTAAGTGCTATTGGCGCCTCAAACCTTACCTATCAATGGCAGAAGTTCAACACTGCAAACAATACTTTTGAAAATATTACAGACGCTACAGGTATTGCTGGAACAAATACAAACACACTGAGCATTACTGCAAGTGATTTAACTTTTTCAGGACAATATCGTTGTCAGGTCTCTGGCGATGGTGCGACAAATGCCTTTACATCTACGAGTGATTTAGTGGTCAATACTGTTTCAGCCCCAGTCGTCAATAATACTTCAAGATGCGGTGAAGGTACACTTAGCCTTACTGCAAGTGGCACGACTGAAGATAACTACCGTTGGTACGCATCCGAAACTTCAACAGATGTATTGGGCACGGAGGAGACTTATGTTACTGATGTGCTTACTGAAACAACTAATTTTTATGTAAGTATTGTAGATGGAGCTTGTGAAAGTGAACGAGTAGAAGTTATTGCAGAAGTTGAAACAGTAGATCAACCAGAGATAAGTGTTACAGGCAATACAGAGATTTGTGAAAATGAAACCGTGACATTATCAGCACCAGCAGGTTATGCCGCGTATTTATGGTCGAATGGCGCGACAACACAACAAATAGTGATAACTACAGCAGGAACATATTCCGTTGCGGTGATTACTGCCAATGGATGTGAAAGTGAGTCTTCAGCTTCAGTAAACATTACCAGCATTGTTTGTAACCATGCACCGGTAATTGAACCCGCACCCATAACCACAGCTATCGGCAGTACAGTAGTTTTAAACCTGCTCAGTTTTATTTCAGATGAAGACGATAACCTGGACCTTTCTTCCCTGCGCGTTATCAATAATCAATCCCAACAAGGTGCTCCTGCTATGATTGATGCTGAGTTTAATTTAATCATCAATTATTCAGGTATCGCCTTTACCGGAACAGACATGGTCATAATTGAAGTATGCGATCTGTTAGCCGCCTGTGCTCAGCAACAATTCTTAATAAATGTGATTGGTGAAGTTGTTATTTACAATGCCTTGTCACCTAATGGTGACGGACGTAACGATGTTTTCCTGTTACAATACATTGAGCTAATACCTGAAACACAAAACAACCGTGTAACCATATACAACCGCTGGGGCGATGTAGTATATGAAGTTGAGAATTATGATAACGTTAACCGGGTATTTACCGGCCGCAATAAAAATGGAAACGAGCTTCCTTCAGGCACCTACTATTATAAAATTGATTTTCACTCGGACTTAAAATCAAAAACAGGCTTCATTTCCCTTAAACGCTAATCCTCCGCATCATGAAATATATTTTTACATTCATCGCATTTTGCATATCAGGAGTGATTTATGCACAGCAAGATCCAATCTATGCACAATATCTTAACAACCCTTATATACTAAATCCTGCATACGCAGGCAGCAGTAATATGCTGAACGCGCAGTTACAATACAGAACGCAGTGGGCTGGCTTTGCCGGCAACCCCATCACCGCCAACTTTAATGCGCACTCCTCTTTTTTCCAAAATAAAATGGGATTAGGTATGCAGGTGATACAAGATCAAATGGGTGAAAATAAAAACACAGAATTCAATCTGGCTTATGCCTATAAAATTGATTTAAGTAATTCAACGCTCTCTTTCGGCTTGCAGGCCGGCTTTATTAACCACACCAATGTGCTCGATCAACTCAACATTCAAAATCCTGACGACCCCGCATTTTTTCCTTATGCTGAAACAAATTTCAATACCGGTGCTGGCATCATGTTACTTAGTGATAACTACATCTTTGGTTTATCTGTACCTCGATTGCTGCCCGCAACGGTAAGCCAGGGCGGACAATCCATTGATGTGTACGCTCAGAATTATTATCTCTTTGGTTCTTACATGTTTTTAATCACAGATAAAATAAGATTCAAACCGGCTACACTTTTAAAAATTTCACAGGC
>CAZVFM010000410.1:0-1619 GCA_964626095.1 uncultured Roseivirgaceae bacterium
TGCTCAGGTTAATAGGGAAATTTAAAATTACCCACTAAATATGGCTAAGAGCCATTTAAATGCGGTGACAAACTGTTCTACGTAGACCAAAATATTTATGGCATTGCCTTGGATGGTGATGAAAACAGTATTACCGAGATCAAACAAAAGACGGAAAGCTATGCTGATGAGAAAATTATTGCTTTGGTTAGAGATCCAGAATCTAATGCTCGAAATGTCTACTCAAGTTTCGGAATAAATAATGCATTTGTCAATGTTGATGCCAATAAGAAGAGAGTACGTGTTTATGTAAATGGATCTACAAGCCCTGTAGGCACGCCATTTTTTCAGGATTGTGCCTCAGTGATGGATGTTGATTTTGTAATTAGGTGTGAGGCTCAAAAGAAAAACATTTGGGGGAATTTTGTATATACAAGCAGCTTTTCTCCTAAGTTGGAAGTACATGACGGATTTGCATATTATGGGTACAACCATTATGCATCTGCCTGCAATACTCCAACATCCGTGGTTCATGACTCTGGACTTACCGCATGTTTTCGAAGTAGTCCATTTACGATCATTCAACCTTCTACAAATAATGGGTTTTACTGTGTAAGACCAGATGGGACTTATTTGAGATCAAGCTCAGCGGGTTATTATTTTAACATATTTGTTTCACAATTTAATTTTGACGATTTTGACTATGCCGGTGTCGGTACGTTGCCAATTTCATTCCACCCATGGCCAATGGGTTGGACACATTTGATCAAGTAGTAAGTTCTAGGACCGTGAGATCGCAAACGCAGGAAGTATATTTGGGAGTTCACTAACTGGATTCAAATATGCTTCCTGCTGATTTAATTTTTTAAGGTACCCAATAGCCTAAATGTTTTTTCGTTAGATAGTTTGATTATATCTGATATTTATGGAGAGCTCACGCTTCGTGTTTTTTTGGCAGTTGATCTCGGTGATTCTCTTATCTAGTTGCATCAATGAAATAGACCTTGAATTGCAGCCCATAACTGAGGTTCCGGTACTTTCTTGTGTTTTGAGACCTTATCAGACTATTAGTGTTTATTTTAGTAGATCTATGGGAATTGGAAAACCAGATATGAATGATGTCAGCGAATTATTGGTGTTGTTGTTTGAGGATAATGTACTTATAGATACGCTGGAATACACGACTGATCATTGGTTCGTAAGCTCTCTTAGCGCTATCCCGGGATACAAATATGAGATTCAAGTATGGAGCAATGGGAATCTAGTGCGTGGTTCAGATCGAGTACCATTGCAGAATAAAGTCGTGGATTTGAGTGAAGAAGCAGTAGAAAGTAATAATGGGAGTGGTGATGTATATTATAATTATGAGCTTAAATTTTTGCAGGACAGTCTTATTGATGAATTCTTTGATATTTCTCAGATAAGTGTGAATTGCAGGGATGACACTTGTGGCACAGGATATCTTTTCCCGGGCCCCAATCAGGATCCGGTAATTATTGCTGAAGGTATTTTGGATTTCAACCCAGTTTTTTTCGTTTTCGCTGATGTCTTATTTAAAGGCAATGAACAAGTTGTTTTTCTTCAGTTTATGAATACAACCGATAATGGTGCCCAACAATTGGTCGGTCAGGAGCTGGAGA
>CAZVFM010000410.1:1629-1932 GCA_964626095.1 uncultured Roseivirgaceae bacterium
GTTTATTAGGTTTAGTTCGATCTCGCAGGAGGCTTACTTGTTTAAGAAGAGTCTCTTGCGCTATAATGCCAATATTAATACGAACGAGCGTCTGAATGATTTAAAGGCCTTGTTTTTTGGCTCAGAACCCAGCAGTCTTTACTCAAACATTGAGGGAGGCAAGGGCATGGTAATGGGGGTGAATGAACAGTATATTCCTGTTCAATTTTGAGGAATGATGCCGTTAAGTTAATCAAATAAATAGAGTATGAATATTATTGCTCATCGCACCCCTTTAGCTACTCCCGCTGTAATGGGAAGAAG
>CAZVFM010000411.1:0-1926 GCA_964626095.1 uncultured Roseivirgaceae bacterium
TGCAAGAAAATTAAAGGCTATTCATAAAGCAAGTGGCATTAAATTTCGGCATTCTGTTATTGATGATTACGGCAAAGAAAAAGATTTCAGTTTTTACGATAATAATAAAAAATTTTCAGCGAGCACTTCACAGAGAATGAAGCTTTATAGAAAGCATGCAGTTGAGCTTAGTGTGCAGGCCATAAACAATTGCTTTTCTCAATCATCCTTAATGCCAAAGAGGATCACACATTTAATTTGTGTGAGTTGCACAGGCATGTATGCGCCCGGTCTGGATATAGATATTGTTCATGCATTAAATCTTAACGTCAATGTAAACCGCATCGGCATTAACTTCATGGGATGTTACGCAGCGATTAATGCGATTAAACTGGCAGATGTTATTTGTAAATCAGACAACAAAGCTAAAGTGCTTATTGTGTGTACCGAGCTTTGCAGCATACATTTTCAAAATGAAAATACGGAAGATAATTTATTGGCAAATGCATTGTTTGCTGATGGGGCTTGTGCGCTGCTTGTTTCTGCTCAGCAAACTGAAAACACACGGCTAAAAATTGATTGCTTTTACAATGAGATAGCAGTTGATGGAGCAAATGATATGGCCTGGCACATAGGAGATACAGGATTTGAGATGAGGTTATCATCGTATGTGCCTAAAATAATTGGTGAAGCTATTAATAAATTCATTGAGCATTTATTTCAATCCAACAATTTAAATGGCCAACAGATTGATTATTATGCAATACATCCGGGCGGTAAGAAAATTTTAGAAAGTGTAGAACGTGCATTGAACATATCCAAGAAAGACAACCATCATGCCTACAAGGTGCTTGAGCAATACGGTAACATGTCTTCACCAACCATTTTGTTTGTTATCGACTCATTACTAAAGAGCATATCAACCGCAGATAAAGAGAAAAACATACTTGGTTTGGCTTTTGGCCCCGGACTTACCCTTGAAAGCATGTTACTAAAAACCGTTTGAGTTATGGGCAAATTCAGTCAGCGATCCGAAGCGTTGGAGTTGATGGATGAACTCGATTCCGGGGGCGAGGAAATAAAGCTGACACTTAGAGAGCTCAAAACAATAAACCGTTTGCTTGGAGGTAATTATGTGACTACTGACGGACTAAAAAAACTCATTTCAAAAAGGAGCTCCAGTTTAAAAATTGCGGATATTGGTTGTGGAGGAGGTGATATGCTATTGATTATCTCTGATTGGTGTAGGAATAATAATATCAAAGCCGAATTAAAGGGGGTAGATGCAAATCCCAACATCATTGAATATGCAGTTCTGAACACAAAGGACAGGGCGGAGATCAGTTATTTATGTAATGATGTATTCTCGGAAGCATTTGCAACTGAGAAATTTTCAATAGTTACCGCAACCCTATTCTGTCATCATTTCAAAGACGATGAACTGGTGCATCTGTTGAAGTCTTTGCGTAAGCAGGCTTCAATAGGAATTATAATTAATGATCTGCATCGGCATTGGTTTGCCTATCATTCCATTAAACTACTTACTCGCTTATTTTCAAAGTCGCCAATGGTAAAACATGACGCACCACTTTCTGTGCTCAGGTCTTTTAAGAAAAGTGACTGGCAGGCTATACTCTCCAGGGCGGGTTTGAGTCACTATAAAATCAAGTGGAAGTGGGCATTTAGATGGCAAATCATTATTTATACAGGTCTGGCATAATTTTTATTACTTTTAAGGCGTACAGACAAGTACATTAAAATTTTAAATAAAACGGTTATGAAAAACGCACCATCCATTGTATCCATTGCATTATTAAGCGTGCTACTTATTGGCGCTTCCTGCTCCTCTCAGTTCGGGAAAAAAGTAAGAGAGCCTTTTACAGGATCTAAATACGAATCTAACAATCGCTGGTTCAGGGCAACAGGTAAGGGCTCAAGCAGCAAAGA
>CAZVFM010000412.1:0-1926 GCA_964626095.1 uncultured Roseivirgaceae bacterium
ATGTCTGGAAAGCTCTTCAGGAAATTCCATTTGGCAAAAGCATAAGTTATACTGATTTAGCCCTGCGTATTGGAGATATCAATGCCATAAGAGCGGTTGGCTTGGCAAACGGGAAAAATCCTATCGCCATTATTATTCCCTGCCATAGGGTAATAGGTAAAAACGGAGACCTGGTTGGTTATGCCGGTGGAATTGAAAGAAAAAAATGGTTGTTACAACATGAGGGAATTCTGCTTGAACAACTTCAGATATTTCAATAGAGAATCCCCAAGTACTTATACTGATAAAGTAATATGAAATTTGAAGCTTCCTTTTCTTTTGCAAAAGATTTAGATCAAAACGACAGCCTGAAAAAATTTAGAAATGAATTTTATGTTCCACAAAAATCAGGTAAGGACTTGATTTACTTTTGTGGTAATTCTTTAGGCTTGCAGCCAAAACGAGCAGAAAAATTTATTAGAGAAGAACTTACCGATTGGAAAAGTATGGGCGTAGAAGGTCATGTGCATGCCCGCAGGCCATGGATGCATTACCAAAAGTTCAGTAAAAAAACTTTGGCAACACTTGCCGGTGCAAAAGAATCCGAGGTGGTTTCAATGAACAACCTCACCAGTAATTTACATTTCCTGATGGTTTCATTTTACAGACCCGATGGCATTAGAAATAAAATTATAGCTGAAGCAGGCGCTTTTTCGTCCGATCAATACGCCATTGAGAGTCAGTTAAAGTTTCATGGGCTCGATCCGGCTGAATCTCTTATAGAACTATATCCTCAAAAAGGAGAACACTGTTTAAGCACATCAGATATAATCAGCACAATACAAAAACACAAAGATGAACTTGCGCTTGTGCTAATTGGTGGTGTTCAATATTACAGTGGCCAATTATTTGACATAAAGGCCATTACTAAGGCTGCTCATGATGCCGGTGCCATAGCCGCATTCGACCTCGCGCATGCAGTGGGAAATGTGCCATTAAACTTGCACGATGATGATGTTGATTTTGCGGTTTGGTGCAGCTACAAATATTTAAATGCAGGTCCGGGAGCAAATGCAGGTGCTTTTGTACATGAACGTCATCATAATAGTAAAGATATTCCGCGTTTCGCAGGATGGTGGGGCCACAAGGAAGATGAGCGTTTTAAAATGCTAAAAGGATTTATCCCCATGCCTGGCGTGGATGCCTGGCAATTATCGAACGTAAATGTTTTATCAGGTGCTGCCCTGCTTGCCTCTTTGGAAATATTTGAAGAGGCCGGCATTCGAAATCTAAGAAATAAAAGTTTGTTGCTTACAGGTTACTTGGAATATCTCTTGAGCAATATTGATCCTGAGAAAAAATCTTTTGAAATTATTACACCTTCAAATCCTGATGAAAGGGGTTGCCAATTATCCATATTGATGAAAACTAACGGCAAAGAAATATATACGCGTATAAGTGAGGCAGGCATAGTTGCCGATTGGCGCGAACCTGCTGTAATACGAGTTGCCCCCGTACCTTTATACAATACATTTGAAGAAGTGTTCAGGTTTTCAGAGATCTTTAAAAATTGTTTGATTCACTAAGCGCTAAATAATTTCTTTAAGAAATGTCATTACAGAATTCAAGAATAGCAATTTGTGGTGCCGGACTAGTTGGGTCATTGCTCGCCATCTACTTAAAAATGCGAGGATACGATGTAAGTGTTTTTGAGCGCAGGCCCGACATGCGAAAATCAACAAATGTGGGGGGCCGATCAATCAACCTGGCATTGAGCAACAGGGGTTTGCAGGCATTGCATCAGGTTGGTCTTGAAGATGAAGTGAGGAAAATGGCGATCCCCATGCATGGCAGAATGATGCATGATGAAAGTGGTAAGCTGAATTATGTGGCTTACGGCAAAGAGGGTCAATTCATCAATTCAATTTCAAGAGGTGGATTAAATAT
>CAZVFM010000413.1:0-1912 GCA_964626095.1 uncultured Roseivirgaceae bacterium
GGCAAGACCAACAAAGTCTGGAGAACTATCGAAAATCGGAGCTTTTTGGAAGCGTTTGGGGCCGCGTGAAAACGCTTTTTGCCGAACGCACACAGGCATTTTCGCTTCAGAAATATATAGAGCTTTGAATTGTTGTTACCCTAAACTTTATACATATTTGCAGCCCAATTCAAATTAAAAGCCTGAGTGGCGGAATTGGTAGACGCGCACGACTCAAAATCGTGTGCCGTAAGGCGTGCCGGTTCGATTCCGGCCTCAGGTACAATAAAAAAAGCTTCCTATTACGGAAGCTTTTTTATTTCACCTACTCTACAAAGTTTCTTTCAACCACCTGAAAAACTCTCTTTGCCAAACCTGTGCGTTTTGTGCGCTTAATACCCAATGATTTTCTGTAGGTAAGTACACCAACCTGCTTTTAATGCCCAATAACTGCGCAGCTGTAAAGGCTTCAAAAGCCTGACCATCAGGTACGCGATAATCACGCCCTCCTTGAAAAATTAAAATGGGTGCATCCCATTTCGCAACCAGATTGCTGGGATCAAATTTGCTGTAGGTTTTTTGTGCAGCTGCATTGTTGGTATCCCAGTAAGGTCCGCCATAATCCCAGTCCACGAAAAATAATTCTTCAGTGGTTCCATACATGCTCTTGAGATTGAAGATACCATCATGCGAAATAAAAGTTTTGAATCGCTTGTTATGAATGCCGGCTAAATAGAATACAGAATACCCGCCATAGCTTGCACCTATACATCCCAGTCGATCTTTATCTACATAGCTTTCTTTTGCTACGTCATCAATGGCTGATAAATAATCATCCATTACTTGTCCGGCATGGTCTTTACTGATTTGTTCGTTCCACTCCACCCCATGACCCGGCATACCTCTCCGGTTCGGTGCAACAATGATATAGCCATTGGCCGCCATCAATTGAAAATTCCACCTGAAAGAATAAAACTGCGTAAGCGCAGATTGCGGACCACCCTGGCAATACAAAAGTGTGGGATACTTTTTGGAAGGATCAAAATCTGGAGGAAAAATTACATACACCAACATCTTCTTGCCATCGGTAGTATTTACCCAACGCTTTTCAATCTTGCTTTTGCTCAGCTTGCTGTACACTGCATCGTTTACAAAACTGATTTGCTTTAACTGGGCAGTTTTCAAATCGACTGTATAAATCTCAGCAGCATGATTCATGTCTGTACGAGTTACTATTATGGTATTTCCTACTTGCCCCACTATACCGGTAATATCAAAATCACCTTTGGTAATTTGCTTCACTACCGGGGCCTTTTTACTGAGACCGGGATAGTCTACTTCAAACAATTGTATGGTACCTTCCACCGCTGCGGTGAAAAATATTTTCTTTCCATCTAAACTCCACTTGAAATGATTCACCGTTCCATCCCATTGCGCTGTTAGGTTTTGAACTATCTCACCATTGCGCACGATGATGTCATTTTTATCAGATTCGTAGCCATCGCGTTTCATGCTCAGCCAGGCCAGCTCACCTTTTGGTGAAAAGGCCGGCTCGGTATCATAACCCATCATGCCCTCGGTAAGATTTTTTGTAGTACCTGTGGCTAGGTCATATTCATATAAATCTGTATTGGTGCTTACTGCATAAGCAGTTCCAAATTTCTTCTTTGTTACATAAATGATTTTTTTGCTGTCGGGACTCCAAACATAATCTTCATCGCCACCAAAAGGTTGTTGCGGACAATCATAAGGCTCATCGGGCATGAGGTCTTTTCCCTCTCCCCTTTGACCGTTATTTAATGGATGCACAAACAAATGATTGAAAGCCCCATCTTCCCAGGTATCCCAATGGCGAAAATTCAGGCTTTCATAAATTTGCACATCCGATTTATCCAGGTCAGGATAAAATTCCTTTCCCTGTATATTGAAAATT
>CAZVFM010000414.1:0-1877 GCA_964626095.1 uncultured Roseivirgaceae bacterium
ACACCCTTCTGACAAAGGAATGCAAAATATTTCAAATAGAATTTCAGATAAGTTAGGGATTTTCTAGAGCATAAAAGTTGACCATTTAGGAAGATATATTCTAAAACATAATCGAATATATTTTCATTACTAAAAGCCTCATCGATTAAAGGATGAATATACAGTTATTTCATAGCCCCCATCTCTCGTCTGGGTAGCTGATTGATCTATTCCACCACATCGCCTGGTTAAGTGTGCGTATCAAATTGCTGCCAGGGTGATCGTTAACCTATAGGTATAATCAAGAATGAGAAATTTCCAGCACCTGGCCTTCATGTATTAACCTCTCGCCCTTGTTATCAAAAATACCTGACTTGGCGCAGATTTTTCCAGACTGCAATGAGTACCCTAATGCCTCAAATTTCAATTGTTATTCCGTTATACAATGAAAGTGAATCAATGCCTCTGCTCATTAAGAGGTTAGACAACGTATGTAAAACTGTTCCCTTATCCATTGAGTTTGTTTTAGTTGACGATGGGGGTACCGATAATACGGCCTACCTGATGCAGCAGGTTTCGTTAACAGATGATAAGTAGTGAGTGTATTTTTAGCGCGCAACTATGGCCACCAAATTGCGCTAAGTGCAGGGCTTGCATCCCTCTAGTGCAACCGAAGCAATAATGGTTATTGATGGCGATTTGCAAGATCCTCCCGAATTACTTCAGAAATTTTACGATCATTTTAAGAATGGGTTTAATGTTGTCTACGCATAAGGAAGAAAAGAAAAGAGAAAGCAGTTAAGAGATTAGCTTATTATTTGTTCTACCGGCTGTTAAATGTAATCTCTTACATAGATATTCCGATGGATAACGGTGATTTCTCACTTATCAGTAGACGAATGGTAGATGTGCTGAACAAGATGCCTGAAGAGAGCAGGTAGATGCATGGTATGAGAACCTGGATCGGATTTAAGCAAATCAGTGTAGAGTACGAGCGAGACGAACGGGCGGCCGGTGACTCTAAATATTCATTGAAAATGCTATTCAATCTTGCGTACAATGGGATATTTTAACTTCAGTGAGTTTCCGATCAAACTTATTACGAATATGGGGATCGTCACATTGACTATATCTCTTATCTACCTGATCCTTACAATTGTAAAGAAATTGGTTTACGGAGCTGTTCCGGAAGGGTTTACCTCACTATTGTTCATTATCGTCTTGTTCAGTGGCGTCCAACTGATTTCATTAGGCATTATTTGAGAATACGTTTATGGATATTCTTTCAAGTAAAAGGCAGACCATTATATATTGTTAAAAACAAAATAATAAAGAAGGGATTCACTAATGAATATTACAGCGAGCACTTTGAACTGGAAAGAAGCCATTGGTGGTTCAGGGTGAGAGAACAAATTATCCAAGATGTTTTAGAACGATCCATTGATAATAATACCCCTTTGCAGATACTTAATGTAGGGGCCGCCATAGGCAAAACGTCAGAGATGCTTGGTAATTACGGACCGGTAACTTCCATCGAGTATGATAAGGATGTTGTGATTTTACCCACAAACGATTGGGCATTGAAATTATCAACGCTACTGTTCTGGATTTACCTTTTGCCGACAATTCCTTCGATTTTGTCTGTGCTTTTGATGTCATCGAGCATGTCGAAGATGATTTTAAGGTGGTGACTGAAGTGCACCGGGTATGCAAAAGTAACGGGTTGATCTATTTTACTGTCTCTGCATTTCAAAAATTATGGAGTCATCCCGATGTTGTGAATCCGCATTTTAGAAGATATGTGATGAGTGGAGTTGAGAACCTTTTTAAGCACCTTAAGGGTAAAAGAGTTTTCAAAACATATTTTAACTCCCAGTTATTCGGTCCCATATTCTGTT
>CAZVFM010000415.1:0-1872 GCA_964626095.1 uncultured Roseivirgaceae bacterium
CCATAAGGTCTTATGGTTCCTCTATTTTTTTGAAACTTAACATAAAACGGCATCTCAATAAGTAACTGTGAAATTCTTACGTTAAGCGGATCGGTTACCAAAAAAGTATTTCTACTAAAATTTCTTTGGGCAAGGTTCAACTCAGTTCCAAAAGAGATCAAATCAGTTAAATTAAAATCAATACCCCCACTAATCTGAATACCAAAACCTACTTTGGTATTCAGATTAGCGTCAGGCAAACCACTAATAGCTATGGGTGCGATCACTCGCTCAAAAGATGCATTGCTCCCAAATTTATAATGCATGGTGAAAATGGGACGTGTGGTAAATCTTTGGCTTAGAAAAACCAATTCAATTTGATCTCGGGGAGGAAAGGCAATATATTCCGGATCTACACTCAACAAGCCCAGGTAAGCATTCTCAGCACCTATTGGATCATCGATATATAAATAGGATCGTGTAAGTAACAAATAAGCATCACGTTTTTGCTCATTGGTAAAACCGCGATCAAGACAATTTTTTAACAATGAAGGAATGCCGTAAAACCTACCGGCAATAAATTCTTCCTGTGCGGTTTGTAAAGTGTTGGCACAATTCTCCTCTTGTGCGAGTAAGTTGCCTGTGAAAAAGAAAATGACAAAAAAAGAAGTAAAAATTTTATTCATGCATTTACAGGTCTTCAATCAATAGACTTACACAAGTTGTTTGATAAGAAATATTATTTCCCACATAGTTTTCCCATTCTTCCGGAGTCATGTTTCTATTAAGTTGATCGCAAAGTGTAGATGCCAACTGTGTAGGACTTGTTGGCCAAACCCGAACCGCACCGTCTTCAGCACCAGTAACAAGGTACTTACCATCGGCAGTAAATTTCATGTCCCAGATATATGCAGTGGATCTGTTTTTGTAAATATCCTCAATTACAACTGGCAATTCATTATAAGCATTCGTCAACCACATCTGCATTCTTCCATCCTTAGCAGCACTTGCAAGTTGTTTGCCATCCGGACTAAACACTACACTATTTACACCCGCCTTATGTCCAAATAATTCTGTTATTAATGACCTGGATTGCAAATCATACACTTTAATACTACCTCTCTCATTACCAATGGCAAGGGTCCGATTGTCGGGATGGAACGAAACAGTATGTATTGGTGAAGCTGCGGTTTCAAACTCAATAACATTAACTATTCTGGTATTTAAATCTACATGAACAAGGGTACCCGCAACTGTAGTACCAATAAGGTCGGTTCCCGACCTGTTTATCGCCATAGCTTTTAATTCATAAGGGGTACTGGCTACGGTTCTGATCAACCCAGTGCCCGGTTCAGTAAACTTGATGGTTTTATCTGCTGATGTGGAGTACAGCCCTTCAGCAGTAAAAACTAAGGCGTTGATTCTGTTGGTATGCCCTGTAATCTCTCTTGGCTGAGAACCTTCGGCTGAAAGATCATACAAAAGTATTTTACTCGAGTCGCTTCCCACCGCGAGGTAACGGTCATCATTACTTAAAGCAAGCACGCGTATAGGCGAAGTATATCTCGCGATAAGTCCATCGATTTTTTTAATATTATAATCTCCTTTAATTATTCTTCCATCACTACCACTACTAAAGAATTTGTTTGACCTGTTTGACACAACTACGGTACGCACGGCATTGCGATGCGCTCTTTCCAGGGTATTGTATCCTGCGCCCTGAATATTTGCCTGCGCATTGTATAAAGCATAATATACATCTGGGTCAAGGGCTTTACCTCCATTTTCTGTGTTGATCTTATAACTCATCATGGCGAGGTTACCCATCAACTCTTTGTCTTCTATTCTCAATGACTGAACAGCCAGAGTTTTAGCAATGGTAAGCATGAATTG
>CAZVFM010000416.1:0-1865 GCA_964626095.1 uncultured Roseivirgaceae bacterium
AGGTGTTGATGAGTTAATGTGTTTAAGTTTCTTTTGTTGCTATCTGATTTTTTTGATACTCATTGTCAACTGTCAATTGATTATTTTCAACTTCATTATTTATACTAACTGATATTTATTGCTAAAATCCTAATGCCTAATCCCCAATAACTAATAACTACTCATCCTCCATCATAGCCAAAACAATTCCATTAGTCCAACCAAAGCCATCTTGTAAAGGATATTCTCCACCACCTGCTAATAAACTAATGTCTTTCACATTGTATTTCTCTACCATCTTTCCGGTTGCTGTGTACACCCTGTTATTTAAGTCGAGCCAGTGGTATTTAATCTCTTCTGCCAGTCCGTCTATCTGATAATTTTTTAAACCCTTATAGGCTATCCATTGCAAGGGCGCCCAACCGTTTGGGGCATCCCATTGTTCACCGCTTTCATTAACTGTAGTACTTAATCCACCGGGCTTCAAAAATTCACTGCCTAATTTTATTGCAATGGCATTGGCAATTTCTGGTTGCACTAAATTAAAATACAAAGGAAAAGCGCCAGCCAATGTTAATACAGTGCTGCGTTCTTGTGTTGGGAAATGATAATCAAAGAAATATTTTTGTTCGGGCTCCCACATGAAGGTGAGGATAGCCCTCCTTCTCGCATTGGCACGGTTAATAAATTCCTCTGCTTTATTTGCTTCACCGGATTTTCGATAAGCACGTGCAATAATCATCTCATGATGATACAGCAATGCATTCAAATCAACCGGAAGTAATTCTGTTGTGCGAATACTTTCCAAACCTTTTCCCGGCTCAAACCAACGGGAAGAAAAATCCCAACCCGATTCACAGGCTGAACGCAAATTGCGATATAAATCTTCTGCCTTTCTTCCAGATGTTTTTTGGAGATGAACATCTTCTTTGTATGATTCCGGTCTTGGTCGCGGGTCCTTATCCCAATAGCGATTCAAAATAGTTCCATCGCTTAGCTTAACTACATGCTCAAAGGCATCTCCCGTATTTTTTAACTTTTCTTCTCCGTTCATCCAGAACTTATATTCCTTTAAAAGTGCAGGCAAATATTTCGTTAATGCTTCTTTATCTTCTGACTCAAGCACTGCTACCATTAAAGAAAAATAGGGAGGTTGTGAACGACTGAGATAATAATTTCTGTTGCCGTTTGGTATGAAGCCCAACGTATCAATTAAGAAAGCAAAATTATCAACCATGTTACGCACCATGTCCATGCGGCCAGCTGCCTTAAGTCCTAAGATGGTGAAGTAAGAATCCCAATAATAAATTTCTGAGAACCTTCCTCCCGGAACAATATACGGTTTGGGTAATGGAATCAATGATGAATTTGGATTATAATCATCGGGTTCGCGGGTAAGTACCGGCCAGAGACTGTTGATATGCTCTGTAATATTTTTGTTGGCGTCTGACTGAAAACCTGATGCAGGTGTAGGAGGTAAATCAAAATACTCAGCCACAAAGGCATTCAAATTAAAACCTGAATTGCGTTTTGCCTCCTGATACAATTCTTGAATTTCTGATAAGGATTTCTTCGGTAAGCAATCCACAAAAGTCTTTGAATCAGGAAAAACCTCAGCGAGTTGAACATCTTTAAACAGTTGTGATTCATAGAAATCTTGTTTAACAGCCGATTTCTCCGAGCAAGAAACAAGCAAAGAGAAGCTAAACAAAAAGAGTAAAATCGAACGATTCATGGGCTGTGCTTAATCAGCCTAAAATATCAAATTAATAGGTATTATTTAACGAAAATGAGGGGATTTTTAAAACTTAAATCAATTCAATTATTGACCAACTCTTCCCTTCTTGTTTGAATGCGGTTAATGAGTAATTCGCCTACAGCTTTGC
>CAZVFM010000417.1:0-1860 GCA_964626095.1 uncultured Roseivirgaceae bacterium
CGCACCAATTAACCTGCTTACACTGTGGCGTTCCTGGTACTCGCTCATATCAATACGCACCATCGAATTCTCATCATTGAATAAATACTCGGCCAATGCTTTTGATAATTCGGTTTTACCCACACCAGTGGTCCCCATAAATATGAAAGAACCAATGGGGCGTTTAGGATCTTGTAAACCCGCGCGACTTCTGCGTACGGCATCACTTAAAGCATGTATGGCTTCTTCCTGTCCGGCTACACGTTTGGTAAGTTCGGCTTCCAGGTTTAGCAGTTTATCACGATCGCTTTGAAGCATTTTGGTAACCGGTATGCCTGTCCACTTGGCTACCACCTCTGCTATATCTTCCGGATCAACTTCTTCTTTTAGCAAAGACTTCTCTCCGTGCATGGCTTTCATTTGCTCTTGTAAAAGATTGAGTTGCTTTTCAGCATCTGTAATTTTTCCGTAGCGTATCTCCGCAACTTTACCATAGTCGCCAGATTTTTCGGCTTGCTCTGCTTCAAATTTTAATTTATCTATGTCTTCCTTGGCTTTTTGTATGCCTTGTACCACAGCCTTTTCATTTTCCCATTGTGCCTTCAGTGCATTACGCTTTTCAGAAAACTCAGCTATGTCTTTGGTGAGTAAGGTTTCTTTCTCTTTGTCTTTTTCTCTTCTGATGGCTTCGCGTTCAATTTCCAACTGCATGATTCTGCGGTTCAGCTCATCTAATTCTTCAGGCATAGAATCCATTTCTAATCTAAGTTTGGCTGCCGCTTCATCCATTAAGTCAATTGCTTTATCAGGTAAGAAACGATCGCTGATGTATCTATGCGAAAGTTCTACTGCAGAAATAACCGCATCGTCTTTAATGCGAACTCCATGATGCAATTCGTATTTATCTTTTATACCACGTAGAATAGAGATAGAATCTTCAACAGAAGGCTCATCAACTATAACTGATTGAAACCTACGCTCTAATGCTTTATCTTTTTCAATATATTTTTGATATTCTTTTAAGGTAGTTGCACCTATAGCATGTAACTCACCTCTTGCCAATGCAGGCTTCAATAAGTTTGCGGCATCCATAGCGCCCTCTCCGCCACCACCAGCACCTATAAGCGTGTGGATCTCATCAATGAATAAAATAATTTGTCCTTCAGCATCAGTTACTTCTTTGATAACTGCTTTTAAACGTTCCTCAAATTCGCCTTTATATTTTGCGCCCGCTACAAGTAAACCCATATCAAGCGATACAAGAATTTTATCTTTTAGATTTTCAGGCACATCGCCATCAACAATACGTTGCGCCATACCTTCGACAATAGCTGTTTTACCCACACCGGGTTCTCCTAAAAGAATAGGATTATTTTTTGTTCTGCGCGAAAGTATTTGCAATACTCTTCTTATTTCTTCATCACGACCAATTACTGGGTCTATCTTACCTTTCTTTGCAAGCTCGTTCAGGTTCTTAGAGTAGCGCTCTAATGATTTATATTTTGCTTCTGCATTTTGATCTGTCACTTTATTGCCACCTCTTAATTCTTTGATAGCTTTTAACAGGCTGTCTCTTTCAATGCCGGCATCACGCATTACTTGTGATACTTTATCTTTGCTTTCTAGTAACGCAAGCAGTAAGTGTTCTATACTGATGTATTCATCTTTAAATGACTTTAATTCTTTTTCGGCCAATTGCAAAACCTGTGAACTGTTATTACTGAGATACGGCTGCGATCCGCTTATGCGCGGATAGGAATAGATGAGCTCTTCCAACTTGCTTTCGAGAAGCGGAACATTTGCATTGATTTTTTTGAATATGTAGGATACCACGTTTTCATCGCTGAGCATGATGCTTTTCAATAGGTGTGCAGGCTCAAT
>CAZVFM010000418.1:0-1852 GCA_964626095.1 uncultured Roseivirgaceae bacterium
CCCTGCTTACTTGTGCCTGGTTTAAAAAAACCGTTACGCGGCTGATTTTTGAATCAACCACTTTTTCTTGTTGTGCTTTCACCGGAATGATCAGCACACCCATCAGGATAATAATTATGAAATTCTTCATGATTCTTTGTATTTGATTTTTGCATTGAGATGCAAATGCCGTACAAATTCCACAAATTGCGTGGATTTTTTTAATCTTTTTGATGCTAAATTAAAGGGCATGTCATCAACTGAGCAGATATACCAGGCAGATAACTTAAAAAGCTTCACTTATGGTGTTTTTATCAAAATGGGTTGTCCGCCTGAACAAGCTGAACTGGCTGCAGAAGTGTTAATCAGTGCCGATCTGCGCGGGATAGACTCGCATGGCGTGGCCCGGCTTTCGGGTTATGTAAGACTTTGGGAGGCAGGTCGCATCAATGCCAAACCCAATATTCGAATTGTACACGAAACCCCCTCTACAGCTGTTGTTGATGGCGATGCCGGCCTCGGGCTGGTAGTGGCGCCTAAAGCCATGGAAATTGCCATTGAAAAGGCGAAACAAGCAGGCAGTGGTTGGGTGTCGGTAAAAAACTCTAATCACTTTGGTATTGCAGGCTATCATACCCTAATGGCGGTAAAGCAAGACATGATTGGCATGGCCATGACCAATGCGAGCCCCTTGGTGGCGCCTACTTTTGCCACTGAGCGCATGCTGGGCACCAACCCGATTGCTGTAGCCATACCAGCCGGCAAAAACCCTCCATTTGTTGGCGATATGGCCACCACCACGGCAGCCAATGGCAAGCTTGAAATACTGCAACGCAAAAACAAGCAAGCACCTTTGGGGTGGATTCAAGATAAAGATGGAAAGCCCTCATCAAACCCACACGAGTTGAAAGATGGCGGAGCCTTGATTCCTTTAGGCAGCGACCCCGAACATGGCAGTCATAAGGGTTATGTATTAGGTTCTATTGTAGATATTTTCTCTGCGGTTTTATCGGGTGCGAATTACGGGCCCTGGGTTCCACCCTTTGTAAGTTTTCTTAGCCCTCCGGCAGATCCGGTGGGTGAAGGTATTGGGCATTTTTTAGGCGCCATGCGCATTGATGCCTTTCGTCCGGCTGATGAATTCAAACATCATATGGACAACTGGATTAACCGCTTTCGCCAGACCAAAACCATTGAAGGTCAGGAAAAAGTTTTAATACCCGGAGATCCGGAAAGAGAAATGGAGGCTATCAGAAAGCAGGCAGGTATTCCATTGAACAGTAATGTAGTGAGTGATTTGAAATTGCTTGCTGAAAAGTTTGCTTTAAACTTCTAAGTAATTTTTACTACTTCACTTTAATCTGAACGGTTTTAAACATGTTATGTGAAAATTTCACATGGCCTGAATTGGCTAACAGGGGAACCTTGAATTCTCCTAAATGATTTGAAACTGTACCTTCACTATTGTTTTCGGCAACAATGTTCATTCCCGGAATATTTATCCCATCACTATTCCGCTGAATTTTGCCAAGCATATATTTCGAATCTCCTTCCTTTACTATGGAGTATTGAATAAGTAACTCGTCATTTTTAAACTTCTCTTTGTAAGTGGCTTCTTGTATAAAGAAGAACACAAATAAGAGGGCAAATATGGCTTTCATATTATTTTAATTTAGTTTACAATTTAAATTTATCAGGTTTTGTTGCTCGTCACTTTTTCACTTCATCTGGAAACAGTAAGAATTTTTAGTGCAAAATATTTTCTCATTTCTCTACCGGAACAAAAATATCAAAGGTTAAAAAATTTTCATCTTGACTGTATTTGGTTCTGCTAGCAATATGCACACCTGCTTTGCCTACAAAACTCACCGTA
>CAZVFM010000419.1:0-908 GCA_964626095.1 uncultured Roseivirgaceae bacterium
CTTTGAACCCGGATTTTCCAGAATATTTATAAGATCAATACCAACAAGTTCTGTTTCTTTGAGTGTTATTTTAATGGAGGTAGTATCTGTGCCCGCCAGGGACAAATATTTTTCTTCACCTATAATATTACCAATACCTATAGTGGCCAGTCTACGCTTTTGAGCCTCCAGCTCCAGACTTTCAATACGTGCCCGTATTCGTTTCATCAATTCCACTTCTGCTTCCATGTAGTCTGAGTCTAACTCACGATCCATATTAGCAAGTAAGGCCTGTAGATTTTTTAGTTTTAGTTCTTCTTCTTCAATTTTTTTATAATATTCAGTTCTGCGTATTAAAGTTGCGCCCTTTGGGTAAGCAAAATTATTTAAACCGCCTGCTCTTTTTAACAGGTCCGATATTCTTTCATCATTTTTTTGTAAACTAAATGTGCCAGGATAAAATACTTGCCCCTCTACACTTACCAGTTTTTCATTTTGAAATCCCGGACTTCTGCGCACAAAAACATGATCAAAAGGTTGCAAAGAAATTTTGGCATCGGCTTCACTAAGTCTTAATCCCGCATCTATTTCTATCAATAGTATTTCGGCAATAGTGCCACTGGTATTATCTTTTACTCTTCTTGCAATTTCTATGAATGAATTACTGGCAGACTCCTTAAAGCCTCTTGATTTTAGAATTAAATCACCAACAGTCAAATTCTCTGCATAATTGTATACTCCGGTACGGTTCACCTCTCCTGAAATCTGCACATAGAACTCTTCCTTTACATCGTAAATGCTGGAGATGTTAAGTATATCTTCTCGCTGGAGCAAAATACCATGCGCAGTTCCTTCCATTACACTTTCTAAATCAACTGAGAAAGCTTCCATAGTTAAATCAGGACGGGTGCGGTATAAACTAGCTCTAT
>CAZVFM010000419.1:918-1836 GCA_964626095.1 uncultured Roseivirgaceae bacterium
CTTAACGCATATTCGCCAGGTCTATAAACTGCACCTGAAACTTGCACACGGTTTTCGAAACGGTTAAGGATTTCCCCTACGCGCAATACATCTCCATCTTTTGGTTGAAACTGTTTAAACTGTTCGGCAGAAATATCCTCCACTTTTAATTCTGTACCGGTTGATCTGCGCACAGTAACTAGGTTTCGATAAGCTTTATCTGTAAATCCACCAGCAAATCTTAAAACATCCTCTAAATTTTCACCTTGTTTTACTTCAAATAATCCTTCTCTTCTTACCGGACCAATTAATTCAATGCGGCTTCTTAAGGGTTGCACAATTACAACATCATTATCGCGTAAAGCAATATTGCCTTTGTGTTCGCCTTTTTCAAGGAAATCATATATATCAACTTCCGCAACCATTTTGCTATCTCGGTAAACTTGTATGTGTCGGAATGAGCCGGTTTCATTTGGTCCACCAGCAACAAATAGTGCATTAAATACAGTGGAGAAAGAATGAATCGTATATGTACCAGGCCGATTCAATTCACCAACCATAGATACATTGATAGAACGAATATTTCCTAAACGCACATCTAAGAATGATGTAGGATTTGCCCCGGCCAAGCTAGAGTATATTTTGCTAAGGTTAGTTTTAATTCTGGCACTTGCAGCAGTAATGCTAGCGCCACCTACTTGTATAGGTCCTACGTTTGGGATGAATACCCTGCCATCAGGGTTTACAGTCAAATCATATGATTGTTGTGAAACTCCGTATACATCAATCAATAATTGATCACCCGCTCCTATTGTATAGGATTGAGGGGTAGGAATGCTAAGACTCGGATTAAATGTAAGTTCGCGATTATGGAAAAGCTTGTATCCGTAAATTCTTTTCTGAGTCGGGCTCAAATCATAATAAGGGTCCGACCTTCTT
>CAZVFM010000420.1:0-1824 GCA_964626095.1 uncultured Roseivirgaceae bacterium
CGACATAAAAACAGATGGAATGCTGCAAGGGCCGAATATCTGTCTCTACAAAGAACTTAAACAAACATTTCCACAGCTAAAGATTATTGCCAGTGGTGGTGTAAGCAAGATTGAAGATATAAAAGCTTTGAAAGAGATTGAGGTACATGGCGTGATAGTTGGCAAAGCCATTTATGAAAATAGAATTGATCTGCAAGAATTAAGGTCATTAGAATCATGAAATAAATCATGTTGAGCAAAAGAATCATTACCTGTTTAGATATCCAGGACGGTCGTACGGTCAAAGGTGTAAACTTTGTTAATGTTCGCGATGCGGGTGATCCCGTTGAACTGGCGGCTGCTTATGCGAAAGCAGGAGCCGATGAGCTAGTGTTTCTGGATATTGGTGCCACTGTTGAAAAAAGGAAAACCTTTGCAATCCTGGTAAAAGAAATCGCCCGTCATATAAATATTCCTTTTACCGTTGGTGGAGGAATAAGCAGTATTGATGATGTAGGAAAATTGCTTGAGGCAGGTGCCGATAAAGTTAGCATAAACTCTGCCGCACTTAAACATGAGGGCCTTATAAATGAACTGGCAAATGCATTTGGATCTCAATGTATAGTTTTGGCAATAGATGCTCGGAAAATTGATAACGCATGGACCGTACACAGTCATGGTGGAAGAAATGCTACAAATAAAAAATTATTCTCATGGGCAAAGGAAGGACAAGAACGGGGAGCAGGAGAAATTCTCTTTACCAGCATGGACCATGACGGTACAAAATCAGGTTTTGCCAATGATGCATTAGCCAAACTAAATCAGCTGTTACAAATACCGGTAATAGCATCAGGTGGTGCAGGCAATATGATGCATTTTGCAGAAACATTTTTAATTGGCCATGCAGATGCTGCACTTGCAGCCAGTATATTCCATTTCGGTGAAGTAAAAATTCCTGATTTAAAAAATTATTTGGCGAATAGTGGTATTAATGTTAGGCTATAAATCCTTAATGATAAATAAGCGTTAAAATGAATTTAATATAATATATCATTTGGTATTAAGCGATAACCGTGTTGCATATTTGAACCACCAAGTACACCAAGTCAACACAGCGTTCACAAAGAATTAAATTAACAATGAGTCCCGTAGGGACGACATATCGGTAGAAGAAAAAGAAAACAAAAACAAGTCCCTCCCGATACTTCGGGAGGGACGACATATCGGTAGCATAAAATAAAACAAAATCATGTCCCGTAGGGACAACACATTGGTGTATTAATAATTAATTATGATGAACAACGAAAAACAACCCGATTTTAGCAAAGGATTATTACCCGTAATTATTCAAGACGCACATACCAACATCGTATTAATGCTTGGTTACATGAATGAAGCTGCTTATGAAAAAAGTAAGCAATCAGGTAAGGTATGTTTCTATAGCAGAAGCAAGGACCGCCTTTGGACCAAAGGAGAAACCTCCGGTAATTTCTTGTTTATTAAAGAAATGAAACTCGATTGTGATAACGATACCTTATTGGTAAAGGTCCGCCCCTCCGGACCAGTATGCCATAGTGGTACCGATACCTGCTTCAATGAAGACAATAACAGTTTCAGTATTAGCAAATTGGAATCTATCATCTCAGAAAGAAAACAGGCTGACAATACCGAATCTTATACAGCTTCACTTTTTAAAAGCGGTATCAATAAAATTGCTCAAAAAGTAGGAGAAGAAGCGGTTGAATTAATCATTGAAGCAAAAGACAATAACCAAAAACTATTCTTAAATGAAGCTGCAGATTTACTATACCACTATTTGGTATTACTACAGGCTAAAGATTTATC
>CAZVFM010000421.1:0-1821 GCA_964626095.1 uncultured Roseivirgaceae bacterium
AGATAGTTTAGCTACTGATTTAATGTTCCCTGTAGTTTTGGCAATTGAGACGGGGAATACAGGGAAGGCTAGATGAAAATTATAGAACATGACTTTTCTTCTCCATCCAATTCCAAAAGCAGAAAGATCATAGAGACGCCTTGGTTTGAGATCCAAAGAGTTATTCAGTTTTTCTGCCATATTACTATTCCCTATTTGATAAGCAAGTGCGCCTGTAGGCGTAAAGTAATACATCGTACTTTTTTCAAATTTATTTGGAACAATTAATTCCTGTTCTTCATCTAAATCGACCACTTGTGCAAAAACTTCTGATGCCAGAAGTACAAAAAGATAAATGGAAAAAATTATAATTCGGGACATGATTAATTTGTTTAATAATGAAACTAATAAATTTAAATCTGTTAAACCTAGCAAGGTAATGTGACAACAGGCCAAAAACTTGTGATTAACCTATTAAACTATGATTTCAATATCGCCAGCTAATCGCTAAAGGCTAGCGACTGAAGACGGGTAACAAATCAAGCAATCTAGCGAGGAACTAAGTTCCATACAATTCAAATTAATACAGACTGCACATCCAGCGCTTTTATTTGTGCTTGGTAAGCAGAGGGTAGCAAAAGTTTTTTAATCAGCCAGTCAAGCCTCATCAACCTACTGATTTTATATACAGGTATTGATGGTTTTAGCCATGAAAAATTATTGAGGGTGAGCAATGTCTTTACAATATCAGGCACCACTAACTTTTGAGCTTCAATCAGGATTTTATAGCGCGCTGTTCCCAGATGCTTTTTGTATTGTTTAAAAAGATCAACTGTGTAATCACTTTTTTGCAGGTCTTGTAGTAAGTGCTCATCTCTTATAGGTAGCCATGCAGTATAGGTGAGGGGTAATGCTTTCAATCCCATTCTTGTGCCCACGCGATAAAAGACATTGTATACTTCTTCTTTTTCTGCATCACTTAATTTTTTTTCGAGCAACTCGTAAGAGGCAATGGAATAGTGTATCAACATGAACAGCACATCGCGGTAAGCCCAGTCGGGTATGGCAGCGCCTCGGTTTTGTTCTACAGTGCTATGTATTTGCCTCATGTGGTCGATGGCTTTATGGGCATCGTCCGTACTTGAAAAAACAATTTTTCTGGCATAGCTGACCGTGGAGAACAACCTGCCTAAGGGATCAGAGGGAAGCCTTCCTGTAAAGTAAAGCCAGTCTACGGCTTTATTAAGTGCGAATTCTGCTGCGGCCCCTGCAAAAATAAACAGTATGGTATCGCTCTTGCCCCAGATGATTCTCACTATGGAATCTTTTTCAACAAAGTAATTCATCTTTTGTAAAAGCTTAGCTGATCAGGCTGATCATTTCCTTTCTTTGTTTTTCATCGGGCAGTTTACCAAAACCTGCACCCAGGTTATCGAGCATGTGATGTGGTTTGGATGTGCCGGGTATCACGCAGGTAACGGCAAGCTGGGAGAGAATGAATTTCAAAAAGAATTGTCCCCAGCTCTTACAATCAAAATCTTTAGCCCATTCAGGCAATTGTTTACCTCTTACCCGGTTAAATAAATCACCCGAATCAAAGGGTTGATTAATGAGTACTGCTACTTTCTTTTCTTCACAAAGTGGTAAAAGTCTTTCTTCTGCTTTGCGACTCGAAAGTGAATAGTTGATTTGTAAAAAATCGATAGGATGATTTTTCAGGATTTGTTCTAAGGAACTGTAAGCGCTTTCTGTATAATGTGTGATGCCGATGTATTTGATCTTGCCTGCTTCCTTCCAATCTCTCAAAGTTTTTAAATGTGTTTGCCAGTCGACCAGGTTATG
>CAZVFM010000422.1:0-1796 GCA_964626095.1 uncultured Roseivirgaceae bacterium
ATTATATTTTTTAAGTATTAGGCATTAGGCACTATTATAAATTGGGTAACTGATTTACTTTAGCATCTGAGAATGTGATAAAGCATCCGATGAAAATGAAATGTCTGGCAGCTTGCCGTATTGGTTCGCTGGCATAAACACCATTAACATCAGGTATTTGATTGAATCTGTATCCGAAGATGTTATCTCTTCCAAGAATATTAGTAACTGATGCATGAATAATCACTTTCGGGTTCATCAGGTAGCTGATGTTTGCACTCAGGTCGTGATAATTCGGTGTTCTTGATTGATTAAATCCTTCTTTGTTTGGGTCTTGGTATGGTCGCGCACTACCAAAAGCATAAGTCGCCCCTATCTGACTGTTAATCCTTTCGACAAAATATTTCAAGACATAAGAGAAATTATGTTTTGATGCAAAAGTGGGAATAGCTTCAGCCGGATAATGCCTGTAATCTCTTTTGGTATCTAAAAAGGAATAAGAAATCCAGTAATCGGCATTGCGTAAAGTCTGGTTGTCTCTCCAGAAAAAATCAAAACCTTGCGCATAACCAAAGCCATCATTATTAAATCCTTCATTACTAAATTTTACAAGGTGCTGATAATCTTTTCGAAAGGCCTCAGCACGGAAAGTTCTTCTGTTTTGGGTAATCTGGTAATTCAAAATGTAATGTGTGGCTTTCTCTTGTTCCAAACCCGTTGCCTGCACCAGCAATTGATTATCGGTGCTTTGTCTGAACGTACCCCAGGCAACTGAAACCTGGCTGTATTTTCCGGTTTGATATGCCAAGGCTATACGGGGATCTACACTGATGGTATTTAATAAACTGTTATGCTCGGCCCTGATACCCGCACGACTAACCAACTTGCTGTTGAAATAATATTCTGACTCAACAAACGAAGCACTTAACAATTCATCAAAGTCCCGCGACAAAATGCTTTGTCCTTCCAACTGCATGGATTGTGTATAGTTTCGCGCAATATGTTCTGCACCCCACAGTATTGCGAGTTTATCGCTGGCCGTGATATCCAAAACCAATTTGCTATGAATTCCTTCTTGCAATTCATTTAATTTATCAGCACCCGGCTTTAACTGATTATCGTTTCTTGTATAGGATAATCCTCCGCGCAAAGCCACTTTATCGGAAAGAATATCGCGATAAGCTGCATTGATGTAAGCAAACTCATTGTTGATTGACAAAAGTGTTTTGTTTCCATTATCAGGAATTTCATTTCGGTACATGGCCAATTCGGCTTTGCTAAAGTTTCCATACACTTTAAGCATGCCTTCTTTTCCAATTTGTTGACGGTAAGCTGCATTGCCCTCATAGGTCAAAGGCGCCTTATCCCATTCCACAAACTGATTAATCACTTTGTAATACGGACGGATATTGGTGTATCCCAACTTCGCTGCCACTGAGCTTCTGTTCCATGAACTGGTGTGCGATACATCTCCGCCCACACTCATCAAAGAAATATCTGTACGATTGCTTTCTGCTTTATCTTTTGAATCAAGCACCAATGCCGATGAAAGTGCCTGGCCGTATTCAGCAGAGTAACCACCTGTGCTAAAGCTGGTGCCCTTAAACATGAAAGGGAAGAATCTGTTTCTTGCGGGCAAACCTTGAGGTGTAGCATCAAATGCATCCAATACGACCATGCCATCAATGAAGGTGCGGGTTTCGTAGGCATCGCCACCGCGCACAAACAAGCGACCCTCTTCTCCTACCCTTTGTGTTCCGGGTAAAGTGTTTAATGCTCCGGCTATATCGGCATTGGCGCTGGCTGTTGTAACGATA
>CAZVFM010000423.1:0-1793 GCA_964626095.1 uncultured Roseivirgaceae bacterium
CGGATCACCGGTTCGATAAAGGCTTTGCACACAGGAGAGGTGTATGGCGGCTTTACCAAATTGCTGTATTTTCTGGCCTGCCTGATCGCGACCACCCTTCCGGTGACGGGAACCATCATCTGGATAAATAAGCTTGGGAAAAAATCAAAAAAGAAGCTCCGGCGCAAGTAATAACCTTGAAGGTTCTTTTTCTGAGGGATGTTCGATGACACGGAAAAAGAGTTTAGCCTCAAAGACCGGCAACCGGGATTTTAACAAAATATTCAATCGCCTTCTAAGCCGTAAAAAAAGCCCGGGCGGATGATGTGTTTTTAAGGTGGAAAGTTTTGTCGGACCAGAATGAATGTCGAAGTTCCGTAAAAAGTTTGTTTTAAGGGGACTATGCCTGTTTTGGATAAAATGTTTAACTTTCAGTCATTGTAGAAATATAAGAAGGGTGATGGTATATAACCGTTGTGGGTAATGAAGCCCATTTTAGTGAATCAATAAAAATGAAATATTCACCAAATCTAAAATATAGGCTTGATTCGACTACTATCTTCTCACCCTCTGCCTTAATTGTTGAGAAAAATAGTATTGGTGAATTTGTATTGTCAGACGATATATTAGAAGTTAGTCTTAGCAATTATAAACAATCATTTGAAGAAGCGATAGAATTATTGGAACCGATTTTAAGATCATGGAGATTAGAAGCTGAAATCACTAATCATGCAGCTGGAACTTTTGAGTTTAAATTCTACAACGCCAGTTTTCCAAATAAAGCAGATGATATTATTAAACAACGAATTGAAGAACTCAAGTATGAAAAGGATACTAAAAGTGAATTATTGATAGAAGTTACAGCCTATCCACCTTATCCAATTACGAAATTTAATGAGGAAATGGAAATTGCATGGACAAGGTATAAAAGAGCATCAATGGGATTAGGAGAATCAATCCCCTCCGCTGCTTATTTTATCTTGACATTACTAACTAATACTATTAAAAAAGGGTTAAAAGACACTGCTAATGTGATTTCCATTGATTCTAAAATACTAAAGAAACTTGGCGAATTAAGCTCAATACGGGGAGATATTAGTTCTTCTAGAAAGTATTTAGGTGCAGATAGTTCGAGATTATCTAACTCAGAAAGAAATTGGATTAGTCAGGCTGTCAGAATATGTCTTTTTCATTTAGGAAAACATAATAATGGCATATCCAATGATAAAGTAAATTTTGGTGAATTAGTAAATTTAAATTCTAGTTAAGACCTCAATAGGAATAAACTACCCACAACATTCTTTATGAAATCATGGTGGATCATTGCTGGACGATACTTCTTTGCCTTCTAGACAGTTAGCCAAATCTGTGAATTGGTCAGTGTATCGAACAGAATATGGTTGGCCAAATCACAGATTTGGCTATCTTGTACTTGAAAGTTTAACTATATCAAACCGTCACGATTCATTTTGTGGCGTTATCCTCAATTCCGATCAATGAAAAGTCTTCTGTTAATTCTAAGTTTTATACCTACTATACTGCTGGCACAGGAACTACCTAAGTTACAAACGAACTTAACAACTTTAGAATCTGAAAGTTCTCAAATCTGGACAGAGTTTGCTGATGAATACGACCAAATACTTTCATATACAAGGAACTCCTATTGGAACACAAAGAAAATTTACATCATTTATGGAAGAGCCAACGGCAAATGGGGACGGTTAAAATGGACTCTAAAACCTGATGAAAACAAAAATATTGCCCGAACCAAAATTCGAAAAATGTCATTTAAGAGAGACAAATTTCAAGAACTC
>CAZVFM010000424.1:0-1784 GCA_964626095.1 uncultured Roseivirgaceae bacterium
GCCTGACTCCCGATGGTTTCCCATGTCATAGGCTACCTGCCTTGTCCGCCCAACGCCGTAAGCTCAGCGGCGCTAAAGGCATGTGTGGAATGATTTGAAACATACTAACTGCAACTCTAGAATTTTGACAGGACGATTTAGCGTCCGTTGCAGTGCGTAGTTATATTGTGAATTAAAGTTGAGCAAGTATATGTGGTGATACAAGATAGTAAAATACCTTAATATATAAGTTACAATAGAGATTCGCCTCACGGAAAACCTAAAGAGGTGAAAACTTAAAGGAGAGTATCCCACAAGGTTAATTCTGCTAAAGTATCTTTTTATATGAGGAAAAGAATATATTTTTACGAGGCTCACCTGCGGTATGTCCCTTCAAAAAATGGGAAGAATATAATGTATTCTGACCCTTATAGCATCATGGAATTCATTGAAACACTACCTTGGGATCATGATAGCAGCCCAAATGTCTATATGAAAAATTCAATCGATGATGATGCAATAGCCGTCGATAATGATGCAATAGCCGTAAAAGTAATTAGCAAAGATAAATCCCGCAAAGCAATATCAGGACAATTGGCAAAAATCAGATATTCTGATTTACCCAAAATTGAAAAACTAGGTGACCTGTCTGAACTTGCCCTTCCACAAGGTGCAGGCTTATTCGAGGCTTCACATTTTACCTATTATTATGACTCAAGCCCTCACATTCTTGCTCTTGAGTTTAATATCATTGCTCCTCGACACAAAGCCCTGGGCGATTATCTTGTCAATAAGCTATTTAACCACCCAACAGTTCATTTAGACGAAGCTGTTTTTCATCCAATTATTAGGGGAGATGTTTTAGATCAAGTAATGGCAATGGGACCAGTTGGCGAAATGATTTTAGCTGTTCGCAGAGACGGGATTTCTGAGATCGATGCAGCCGACGATAAGCTAGGGACTGCCTTAAAAGCTCAAGCTGCCTACGCACCTGAGATGGCAGAGGTAGGATTTTATTTATCTCGCAAAAAGCACTCTCGTACAGGAGGTGGTGATCAAAATTTCAAACAGCGTGTGTTGGGAACCATTAGGAAGTTTTTACACCTTTTTTCAAAAGCGTCTGTTAAAGTCGAGGATGAAAAAGGTCAACTTGTAGAGAAGAACTTATTAAGCGACAAACTTATTCACACAGTTACCACTTCACAAAAATCATTGAGTCAAGATGAAATGCTTTCGCGAATTGATGAAGCATATGCTTTGAACTCGAGCTTACTTAGAGCAAATTCACAACAAAACTAATTATTTATCATGACCTTTTTACTTGATCAGCCAAGAATGACCTTCTGGATTTCGGTACTTTTAGCCGAAATATCTATTCTATACCCCTCGATTTACATGAAACTGCTACCAATTTATGAAGCAATGGAAGGCATTCTTGCTGGCACAATGTTTTCCCTGCTTGGTTTTGTCATTGCTGGTTTGGCAATTGTAATTTCCGTTCAAGGAAGCGGTCTTGTAAAGTATATTTCAGAGAAGAAACCTAGTCTCTGGAAACAGTTACTAGCAGTATTCTCAAATACAGCAAAATTGTTGACAGTAGCTGCCTTTGCGCTTTTGATTATGAATGGTTTGGACTTTGGTAAAGACACCTATTTTTTAATTATTGTTATCTACGTTGCTTTATTTACTTTTGTTCTTAGCCTTACCGTTATTCAAATAACTAAAATTATTTTTGTTTTGGAGCAGATTGCTTTACAATCGTCAACAAAATCTGGAAACGAACAGGAAAGTTAAACGATATAACG
>CAZVFM010000425.1:0-1784 GCA_964626095.1 uncultured Roseivirgaceae bacterium
TATCAGCTTATGAAGAGCGCTTGGGCAAGGCCAAAGCCAAATATTATGACGAAATCATCAATTTTAAATTCTATAAAACTTGGATAATTGCTATGCTAAACAACAAAAAAGAACTCAATGCCTTAGCCGAACAGGTAGCACAGGCATTAATAGACTTCGAAGACAAAACTCGGAGTTCAGACACCGGACGTGGTAAATCTACGGAAAACCGATTAAGTGAAGATGTCAAATCTTCTAAATCACTGCGTGAGTTTATCGAAAAACTAACGGAATTATTGGCTAAGTACAAAGACGGTGCGGAGGTATTCAAGAGGGTAAAGGATTCTGTAATCGAATTACCATCAGACCTTTTTCCGCTGTTTATCACGCTTATTCGTTTCGAGTATCAATATAAAAAATCTATTTCATAACCACTAAATTTAATAAAAATGCAACCATACATTTATTTACGCGCATTGCGTCATGCAGAACACACCGTATTCGGCGTACAAAATGGACAAAAATCTTATCGTGACCCACAGTTTGGTCGCCAAATGGCTTATTCAAGTGGGCAACAAGTAAAGCGTTCTATCATTGAAACTTTATCTGACGTGCTGAATGTGCCTTTTGCTGCTATTACATTTAATTGGGAAATTGACAAGGATAAAAAAGCAAAAATGCTTGAACCGCATTCACCTTGCGACCCTTCTTTTCCTGATCAGCTTTTGGGCGGATATATGAAAGCAGAAGCAGATACTATGACGGTAAAAAGGCGCAGCCCACTTTCTATTTCCGCAATGAGACCTTTACACCCTTTATTAGGCGGTTTGGAAAGTGAAAAAGATGCAGAAGCTGTTAGTTTTGACCGTTCTCTTAAACCTGAAAATCATATTGTGAAAGTTTATGCAGTTGAGAATTCTAAAAGAGTAGAAATTCCACAAGACGAACTGAATGAATGGCTTAAAAGTAATAATAGAAGCTTAGGTCCGAAATACTACAACCCAAGTGGTCAAACCCGTGCAACAGGTCTTTTTGTCTATGATATTGCCATTGATTTAAGAACGCTCTTTTGTGTTTCCACCAACAGATTAGAGCCTGAATTATTCCCTGAAATTGAAACTAAGCTAAGGGAAGCAGGTTGGGTAGATGGTAAAAATGTATTTGGAAAATGTTTGGTTTTGCCAAAAGAGCAACGGGATAAGATTATTCCTTCATTGGCTCACTCTTTGGTGAATTGGAGAATTACCTCGAACCAATCACGTACCTTTAGTTTGATGGAAACATTAGCAATTGCCATTAGTGATAATGCTAATCAAGTTGCATATGCTATTCGCGGTGAATTGCGGGAGGATGTCGATCGTCAAGCTGCTATTCCGAGGATCGATGAAAGTGTTGATGCACGCATCTTCATTGCTCCTTCTTGTTCGAGTCATGTGCAAGGTATCGTTGGATCGGCTAAAGCGATAAATAATGCAGAATCGCATTTAGTAGAGTTGATGAAGTCTTTTGACTATGAAAATCAACTGTAATTCAATGGTTTTTCTTGAGGTAAGGTCATTTATTGTCATTCTTTAAATAAGGTACATATAAAGAAGTGTGATGATTGCTATAAATAGCAATATGTAGATCACATGAAGGCTTTAATTCTTAAATCATGTTTTTTTGATTTGTTTTAGGCCTTTCTAAGAATTTGAACCATTAACAAAGCCCGTATAGGTTATAACTTATAGACTCTTGATTATCACTGCCTCTCACATCGTCTACTTGCACTTGTGCCATCGAAAGTTGTGGCTGTTTCATCACAA
>CAZVFM010000426.1:0-1766 GCA_964626095.1 uncultured Roseivirgaceae bacterium
ATGGCAAATTGATTTATGGAACTGTGCGTGGAAAAAAAGTATTGGCCATGCAAGGTCGCTTTCATTATTATGAAGGCTATACTCAGCAGCAGATTACCTTACCTGTGCGTGTAATGAAAGTGTTGGGCATTAGTTATTTACTGATTTCAAATGCGGCAGGTAACATGAACTTAAATTGGAAGAAAGGAGAATTGATGTTGCTGGATGACCACATCAATCTTTTACCTGATAATCCTTTGCGAGGAAAGAACCTGGACGAGTTTGGCCCTCGCTTTCCGGATATGAGTCGCCCCTATGATCAAAACTTAAATCAAAGACTCATCAAGATCGCCAAGGAGAGAAATGTTATTTTGAACAAAGGCGTGTATGTGGTAGTAACCGGTCCGAATTTAGAAACCAGGGCAGAGTATCGATTTTTAAAAAATATTGGAGCTGATGCAGTTGGCATGAGTACCGTGCCCGAAGCCATTGTGGCCAATCACATGAGCTTACCTTGCTGTGCTATTTCTGTGCTTACAGATGATTGCGATCCGGATAATTTAAAGCCGGTGAACATTGCAGAAATAATTGAGATAGCAGGTAAAGCAGAAGTAAGCCTTACTTCATTATATGTTGAGCTTATAGCAAGTCTCTAATAGTTCAAATGAAATTAATTGAAGAAATAAAAGAAGCGGTATCCTTAATCAAATTCCCAATCTGAGCGAATAAGTGGGTTGCGGCTTTGTGAATAAGATTATTCTCCTAAAATTTTAAGAAACTCATCCTCAACCTGTTTTGAAATCCTAAATCCTTGTTCCTTAAGTTGTACAACAAGTGGTTTTACGTTAATTATGATGCTCCTTTTTCGTGCTTCAAATAAAACTCCCAAAGTGCCTGTAACAGCAAAGTTTAATTTTTCCGCATAACGCCTTGCCTTTATTTCGTCAATAATTAAGTAATGGTGAATTCTCTTCGGAAGCAAGAGCAATAGCACTTGCCTCACCCAGATCAAGTGTTGCCAATAGTAGTCTTGTTCTTTCAGTATCTCTTACTTTTTTAATTCTAATCCATGATGGCAACTCCTTGCCATACTCTTCATGTATTTCAGGAGTTATGGTAATTGTATTAAAAATCTTTTTTAGTAAATCAAGATGACCAATGCGGTCTAAAATAATTAAGCAGCTTGTGTCAGCTATAATGACATTATAACTTGCTGACATTCTCGATGTCTTTTTTTAGATCATTAACATCGGTACTAAATACCGATACACCATACTTGCCGAGCATTTCTATGAATGTGCGTTTAGAAAGACCGACAAGGTCTGCGGCCTGTCCAGAAGAAAGCTTCCCCTCTTCATACAGCTTTGCAGCCAGAAGCATCGCTACCTCCCTTTCATCAAGGTCATCCGGTATATTGAGATTGATTGTCTTCATGTATTGATAATTTTTTGTTTTAGGCCACACGCCACAATGGGATTCCTTCGGGAGAATCGCCATAAGACCATTATCATCTTGTTGCGAGTACCTCGTTAAAGGCTATTTCATAATACTTAGTTAAATCAAATATATAACGGATTTTGCATAGATTTAATTCGAATAACAAATAAAGTGAGCATCATGGATATATTTTTATGAGTAAGCAATAATTTATGTTGGAGAAATTAAATGAGGCCTCAGCCTTTCTGAATTCAAAAGGAGTTCTTGCTCCTGAGATTGCCGTAATTCTCGGCACCGGCTTAGGTAATTTGTTTGTAGAACAGATAGAGGAGGGGAAAGTGATTTCTTAT
>CAZVFM010000427.1:0-817 GCA_964626095.1 uncultured Roseivirgaceae bacterium
AAGAAGATTTGGACTGAAGGTCATCGAAATTGATGTTGCCTTCGCGATTCGCTATGCTTGAAACGGTAATAACACGGGCATTTCCTGATTTACGCAATAATGGGAGTAGTTGGGCTGTCAGTGCAAAGTGACCGATATGGTTTGTACCGAACTGTAATTCGAATCCATCGGCTGTTTCGAGTCGTTTTGGTGGTGTCATCACGCCAGCGTTATTGATGAGAAGATCGATGGGCTGCCCTTTCGAGTTCATTTTCGAAGCAAAGGCTTTTATTGATGCCAGATCCGCAAGGTCAATTTTTTCAAAACTTACTTTTGCCTGCGGGTTTAACTGAAGTATCTTAGCCATTGATGCGGCTCCTTTTTGAGGGTTACGACCCATCATTATTACCTTCCAGCCTGCCGATGATAACGCGCATCTTCATACCCAATACCTTCAGTACTTCCTGTGATTACAGCTAATCCTTCGTTTCTTTGAGGAATTTTAGAAGCTGTCCAATTTTTAATTTCGTTTTGCATAATATCTATTTTTTATGTTGAAGCAAAGTTGCGACGGTTTCAAAAAAGAGATTTAGCCAAAACGCAGCTTGTTGTAGTCAAAAGTGATTTGTTTATGTAAATTGTTAAATACTAGGGATAGGTGGGTCTTTAGTTTCTGGTTCCAAATTAAAATGCGTTGGCGGTAGTAAAAATTACTTATTCAAGTTTCACAGACCGGCGTTTTGTCATAATTTTTGCTCAAAATGGCAAAAATTATGACAAAACAAAGGCCATGCATCTTTATAGCCACGGGTTGAAAACCCGTGGCTATAAATATTTG
>CAZVFM010000427.1:827-1759 GCA_964626095.1 uncultured Roseivirgaceae bacterium
TTGACCCTTTTAGGGTCGGATTTTAAGCAGACAGGAATTAATTGATGTAAAATCTAAAATTGAAAATTTGTGTGGTAACTCATTCAATTGATGTATGTTGTTGCCATCTGTAGGTGATTATTGTGATGTGCGAAACTCGAGTTACCTATCATTCAATTAAATGATGCCCTGTATTGCAATGCTGTTTTATTGGTTTTCTTTTTGAACAGCGTACTGAAAGACTGAGGATGAACAAATCCCAGATCATAAGCTATTTCTTTGATGCTCAAATTTGTGGTGGAAAGCAATTCTTTGGCCTTGTCCATAACAAACCCTTGTATGTATGTTTGCGCATTTTGACCCGTCAGGTTCCGCAGTATTTCAGTTAAGTAACCGGGTGATATATTGAGCTCATTTGAAAGGTGTTGAACGGTGGGCAGTCCGGAAATAGTTGCCTTATTATTTAGATAATCTATTAGTAGTTGCTCAATTTTCGTGAGTAAATCATTGTTTTCGGAACTTCGGGTAAGCAATTGCCTGTTGTGAAAACGCTTGGCATAGTTAAGAAGCAGTTCTATGTGTGAAACAACAACATCCTGACTGAATTGGTCGATATTATTTTTTAACTCATGCTGCATTTGCTGAAAAAGAGATGCTATTACTTCATCTTCTTTTTCGGACAGATGTAAGGCCTCAGCGGTGGAATATGAAAAAAAATTATAATTACTGATCACCTTCCCCAATTCATAATTTCGAATCAGATCTGGTTTAAAGACCAACATAAAACCCGATACAGGATCATCTGTGACGTTTGCAACTGAAAAAATCTGTCCCGGCCTTGTGAAACTCATCATCCCTTCATCGAAATCATAATCGCGTTGCCCGTATTTAAGCTTCCCGGAAGAAGCTTTTTTACAGGCAACGCAATAGAAATCATAATAAAAGCTTTTCCA
>CAZVFM010000428.1:0-1750 GCA_964626095.1 uncultured Roseivirgaceae bacterium
CCGAGCAAAGGGGAGATGCTGTACTGGTAAAAGCGGATGGGAAGTATGAAAATTTTTTTGATCACGATTGAATAACAAGGTATAAAATTTCAGGTTCAGTTAAGGGCAGATTTTTTATTACCATTTCTTAATCAGGGATCAACACGAAACAAAATTATTAGCCCTTTGCTTGTGCTAAGCTATTTATCTCTATATATATCAGTACAAAGATAAGCAGTGCCTCCATCAGGAAGTAGGTTATTCCTAGTAGTGTTAACTGTGCGCTATAGTGTACAACAAATGCAAGTGTTAAAATGCAGTAAAGCAGATTAGCCACAATAATTATTTTAATGAAAATTCTCCATTTATCGCCTGCGAATAAAAAACAGGAAAACGAATAAATTAAATATAACAGGGCAACAAGTGCGAGTAGGTTTAATACAGACACCGGCATCCCGAAGTATTGATCGAATGGTCTTAATATGGCGAATAAAAAAAATGCAGTAAGTAGCGCTCCGGCAGCATCTATCAGGAAAAGTTTTTTAGGACTTAGGATCAATTGCTTATACATCTGTATGATTTTTATATATGGGTTAATGTTTTGCAGCCACCTCAGCTGGCGCACGCGTGTGCCGCCTTATGATGTGCCAACAACGCACTTACCGAAATACAACATCCGCGCTAGTTGGGGTACACCGGCTTGCACAACATCTACGCCAGATGGTTCTAAAATTCAGTTTCGAAATAGTTCTTCTTATTTTGTTCTATAGTTTTCTTGAGATTTACAAGATTGCTTTCTTCCTGTTTCTTTAGTGAACTTCCCATCAACGCCATTATAGATTTTGAAACAATCCCATTCCCTTCTGCTGTTGTAATTGAATTAATCTTTGTTTTTCCATCAATCGAAGTAATATTTAATTTGTAATCCATATTCATAAAATCAGACTCATAAAACATTGATATAGATTCATTGGGTACGATGTCAGTTATCGTTTCTTTGATGGTCATGCTTTGTCCGTCATTGTCAAAATAGACATTTGATACAGCACCAACTGTTCCAGGGGTACCGCTGATATGTTCAATTTTTTGAAACCCTGGTAACCATTCAGGCAATTTTTCCTGGTCTTGTAGTACAGCCCAGGTTTCAGTAGTTGGTTTTTCGACTATTATTTCACATTCATAGCTTACTTTTGGTTTAACTAAACCCAATACTAATAATCCAATAATCAGGAATATGATAACTCCTATAGTATATTTCAGGTACTTCATAATGTTTAAATTTTAATTATTTAAATGAATTTTTTGTTTTCTCTTGGCAAAATAAAAGCTCTGCTGGCCTCTGCTGGCGCACGCGTGTCGCGTGTGCCTATTATTAACCATCAAATAAAGTCAATTTCCAACAAACCTTTTCCACCACTATAATCAACAGCGCTGCTGTATTTCCAATGCCATGGTTCTGCTACAAATCCTGCTTCAACCGGATTGTTATGTATGTAATCAACCTTTTGATCAATGACTTCAGGACTCCATAGTTCTATTGGTTTGTTATGGTGTTGCCATAACTGCCGGTTCTTTACATTGCTGCTCTTCTGTCCTGCTTGTTCCATCGTCTTTAGCATCCATTCTCTTCGGCTTTCTTGTTGATTACCTTCAATTTCCTTTTGTAATTTTTTTGAAGTATATTCTTTAAACTTTCCTAGTACTGCATCCGGATTGTTTTCTTTGGCTCTTATAATTAAGTGTATGTGACTTGGCATAATACACCAGCAAT
>CAZVFM010000429.1:0-1746 GCA_964626095.1 uncultured Roseivirgaceae bacterium
GTGTTTGCGCTATTGAATATATTCCAATTATCTCAATAGCACAAACATTTGTTCTGCCTTCACAAATTGCCCTTATATTTAGCGCTTAGACAAATAAAATTCTAAGCCTTGCAGCTATTGTCAACACTCAAACGCCTTTTTCTTCCGGGTATCATTTTGCAATCGGTATTGATTGGCGGGGGCTATGCCACCGGTAGAGAGATTGTGGAGTACGGGGCCAAATTCGGTGCAATGGGTTGGCTCAGTGGGCTCGCTATTTTTATTGGCTTTGCTCTTATCTCCACCTTAACCATAGAGGCCTGCAGAAAATGGCAGGTGTATGATTACAAATCCCTGCTGCAAAAAATGGTCGGCAAAGGATGGATTGTTTATGAAATCGTTTACCTCATGCTTGCCATACTAATTATTGCAGTAATGGCTGCCGCAGCAGGGGAGATACTGCACAGCACTTTGGGTTTCAATCCCTGGATTGGCATTGTATTGATCATTGCTGTGGTAGGATTCTTAAACTACAAAGGCGATGAAACCATCGCCCGCCTGGAGACCATAGGTACCATTGCACTGTTTATTACTTACGCTGTTTTCTCCATAAATATTTTTACTTCAAAAACTCAGGAGATAGTAAATGTATTTCAACGTTGGGATACAAGCTACCTGGCTGATACGCCCGGCTTAGCGCCCATACTCTGGACGGGCATCTTGTATGTTGGTTATAACCTGGCCGTGTACCCGGCTTCGTTTTTTACTTACCGAAATATTGAGAAGAGAAGCGAAAGTATCCTGGCGGGAATCCTTTCCGGTTTGTTAATGACCATCCCCTGGTTTCTTACTTACTTCGCCATCATGGCTTTTTATCCGGATAAGCAGGTGCTCGGTGCGGGTGTACCCTGGCTGCTGATGCTGCAAAATTTTCATCCGGCATTTATAATTGCTTTCAGCATAGTTGTGGGTTGGACTTTGATTGAAACGGCCACCGGCATGATTCATGGTTTCATTGGTCGCGTTGATAATGAGTTGAAGCAAAAGGGGAGGCCCTTAAAGAAAATCAATAAGGCTTACATTTCTTTAGCCGCATTGTTTGTTGCATTACTGCTTTCGCAAGTAGGTATTATTGATCTGGTGGCCAAAGGTTATGCTTTGATGGCATATGCCATGATTGCGGTGTATGCCTTGCCGGTTTTGTTTTATGCTAAGCAAATTTTTTCAGGACGGTAGAAGTTCATACTGCAAGAAAAGATTGTTTCGGGTTTGCCTAAGCTATGCCTTTTTGAAACCCTTGGAAGACGAGAACATTATGTATAATTAGTCTTTTAACCTAACCATACAAATCACTTCATCCATGCTTGTATATTCTTCAATGCAATAGCCGTTTGGGTCTATTTGCGGATGTAAAAGCAGTTGGTCAAATGCATTCTTTATGGGACTAAAATCATCTCCAATAATTTTAATCTCTATGCTTATATAATCTCCTTTGGGAATGATTAAAGTTGCAAGTTCTGTTGATTTTAAGTCTTCTTGTTCTTTTGCTGCCGCTGCAGCCCGGTAAACAATCGTTCCATTTTCAGGTCTTGAAATTCCAAAACTCCTTCTTTGCTGAGGAAAATCAATAATGGAATGTAGCTTTTGAAATGCAGCTAATGCTCCATCCGGAAAGGTTTCGGCTTGGATGTAATATACCGGAATATCTTGTCCAATTTTTATTTTTTGCATTAGCTATCTTATTAAATGAATGTATTTGTTTCTGTT
>CAZVFM010000430.1:0-1730 GCA_964626095.1 uncultured Roseivirgaceae bacterium
GCAATGACGTTGATTTTTTTAGACAGCATTTAAAAACAATTATTTGTGATGAATTATAGATACTTATCGACCACACTTCTGATTGATCCTGAAGGCCTTGGAGCTGAAGGGTCAATTATCTTTCCTCCCTTATCCAGCAAAATAAAACGCGGTATTGCCATTATGTTATAGTGCTTTGCAAGATCAGACTGCCATGCATTTTCAGTAAACCATTGGTGTCCCGTCATTTTCTTATCAGTTACCATTTTTACCCAGGGTTCTTTGGTGTTATCAATCGAAATGGAAACAAATGCAATGTCTTTGTCTTTATACTCCTCCATCATCTTATTCCAATTGGGATGCTCTGCAATACAGGGACCGCACCAGGTAGCCCACACATCAATATATACAAGTTTGCCTTTAAGATCGCTTAACTTAACATCCTCTTCTTTAATGGTAACAAAGTTGAAGTCGGGGCTTTCATTTCCTGCAAGAATAGGCTCCCACTTGCCCATACTTTCTTTGAGCTTGGTAACGTAGGTTTGATTTGTACTGTTAGCGATAAAATCTTCATACATGGAGGTAACATTATTAGGACCCATGTAGTCTAGTTGTTCTTTAATAAGTTTGAATTTGGCATTTTCTTTAACAGACTTATTTTCAAAAATAGAATCTGAAACTTCATAGCTAAGCGTAAGGTAAATGTTTTCAATATCCTTAAGGGTAGTATCTTGTTTCAGTTTGGCTTGAACAATGTTGCGTACCCTGATATCCATAATATTTCTGAAAGCTGGAATTCGTAGGAGGTCAGGATCGTTCAAGTCGATGGAAGCAAGTTTTGCTTCTGTTTCTTTTGTAGGAAAATCAACAGAATCTCTATGGCCTAATTTATTAATATAACTATGATAATTGGGGTAGCTATGATCCATAAAAACAAATTGAAGGTTTAAGTAGGCCTCTTCCAGTTTTATAAAATCCAAACTAATTTCTTGTTCTGATTTAAGTTCAGCAAGCAGATTCTTTAAATCAGATTTGATGCTATCGGTCTTGGCAAAGTAATCCTCTTTATTCCTTTTCATCAGCTCCATAAAATTATTCATCTGATGGGTATTGATGACTTTGGCTTTTTTTCTCAGATAAGAATTCTCAAACGCTTTGTCTGCTTGTGCCTTGAACGAATCTCCGAAACTTTCAGCATCGGCTTCTATGTAAATACTATCACCTGGAGAAAGAAAAAGGTTAAACGAAGTATTTTTTAACATGAAAGTAAAATAATCAGCCTGCTCTGATTTGAACTTAATTTGGAAAGAACCACCATCTTTTAAACTGTCAGACACAATTTCTTCGCTGTCATAAACCTTGATGGGTCCGGGTTCAGCATTGGAAATAATTCCTGCCACAGTAATAGTGGTGTCAAGAGGTTTTTCAGGTTGGGTGCAGGATAAAAGGATAGCAGGAATTAATAGTAAACTAAATGCTAATTTCTTCATAATTTCTAAAATTTATTGAGAGTTGAATTTAATTAAATATCTGTGTTAATGCATGTATTTTGGTGCTTTTTATAATACTGCTTAATGACGTTTTAGTTACTGGATTAGTTGAAAAATATGCTTAAATTTTGAGAATAAATTGTCGTATAATGATGGTTTAAAGAAAAACACAACTGATGAGAAAAATTGCTGTATTGGGGCCCATACCCAGAGACCATATTGTTACCTGGCAAGGTGAAGTAATTACGCGTTACGGTGCAG
>CAZVFM010000431.1:0-1723 GCA_964626095.1 uncultured Roseivirgaceae bacterium
ACATATTTATCATCTCATAAATAAGAGGACTGCCTTTATGAAACTGATTGGGGTCTATTCCTTTTTCAAAGCAATCTCTAATTCCCCCGGAAGAGTGAACTTCAAAGTAGCCAATTATTTTTTGTAGATAGTCCATACCATAATTTCGTTTGATGTGTGCCTGACCTTAGCATTACTGCGAATAGTTCCGGGCTTTAGGTTCAGGTGGGTTTCCCTGCCTGTCAGGGACCACAAAGTTACAATTTATCACTAAAGTTTATCAGACGCACAATACTCCAGGTTTAAAGTCAAATTTTCCCCGTTTCATTAAATAATTTTTGATTTTGTTATTATTTGGCTCAAGTGGTTCACGTGCACCAGCTAGGGTCAATAACGTTCAATTGGTTTTGCGAAATTATTATTATGATTTTTAAGTAATTGACTCAGTAAAAATTCCTGGCCTAACAACTCATTAAATCGCATTTTCAGTTTATTTAATGCTGATTTTGCTTGTTCCAAATCGTTTATATCAGTAGAAATTAAGAATTGTGTGATTCCCGGGATACTGTTGGACATAATATGTTCTTTCAGGTTGTAAACTTCACTTAAAGGATTGAGTCCTGTCAAAATCAAATTCAGACAAAATGCCAGTAGAATTGGAAGTTGTCCAAGCAGCATCAGTAAACATCTCTTCAAACAGGCTTTTATCTGACAAATACTCAACTTTAATCAGTTTGTTCAAAATCAAATTATTAATCAAACTGTCCAGATGGTTTTGGTCATTTAAGCGAACTAAAATCAACTGATGCAATTGAATCCAATTATCAAGAACAGCTTGATTGTGGGCTAATTCTGTTTCTATTGCCTGCAAGGCACTGATTTTCTTAGTATTTATTTTTCTAGTTTCTACAATCTGATTTAGCGTTAGAGCCAGAAGAACACTTATTACAATTAAAAAAGATTGAAACAGGTAATCAGCTACTTTGTTATTTGGTTTTAGAATCTTAAATTTCATCATACTATGGTTTTATTCCTGTCTTCCAAATGTTTGCAGTAAGACTTACTTCAGTTTTAATGCGCTTGGTAAACAACACACCAGTTTCCGAATTTGGGTCATACGCACTTGCGCCTGAGCCTAAGTCATTCGCATCACTTGCAGTAATGGATAGTCTGACCCTCAATTTTCCTTGGCTATCTCGTTCCAATTCTGGAATTTGCAAAGATTTTATTTCCACTACTTTACAACCCTTATGATTGAAATCGTTTTTGACGGAGTTCCAATCATCTGGTGTAGCAATTAGCAACAACTTTCCGTCATCCCCTTTGGCTATATCGGTTTGAGTGATTCTTTCTCCACCCAGTTCATTTGCAATAGCCTCATTTACAAGTTGACCGTTGTATTTCCAATTCCAGTCTTGGGGATTCCCATCCGGATTGGTAGAATAAACATAAACATTATTCTTTGACATAACAGGTATTCCAGCATTGTAAACAAATGCTACCATAATCAGGTATAGTTTGTTGATCTGGTCATCAAAGTATAAAGCCGGTTCATTCCAAAAAAAGAAATCTGATTGCAAATCAGGAGGAATTAAAATTGAATTGGGATTCCAACTTCGATCTGTAAGTTTTCCGCCAATGATACTTGTTTCACCAGTAGATAAACTCTCTGGTGTGTCAGCTTTGATAATTGATATATGAAATGAATTGGAGGGTCGGGAAGAAAACCCACCAGTTTTTGGTA
>CAZVFM010000432.1:0-1722 GCA_964626095.1 uncultured Roseivirgaceae bacterium
ACATTTAATCCAAATCCTGCTAAAGCACAATAATCAATAGATTTACTATCTTCATCTTCAAGTATCTCCCAATTTAGGCGGGAGGCAAAGAAGATATAGGTCACTAGGCAGAGTTGGGTGACCAATTTATTACATTTAAATTAAGTCTAAATTCAACCACATCATCAAAAAATGTTAGCCATCACTGAGCTTGCTAAGAATTTTGGGAATAAGACCGTTCTTCAAAACATTGATTTCTCAATTCATAAAAATGAAATTGTGGGTTTAGTAGGCCCAAATGGCTCTGGAAAAACAACCCTGCTAAATATCTTGATGGGGACTATTAAACCTAGTTCGGGTGGTTTTGAATTATCTCCACAAATTCAAGTTGGTATGGCTGTATCGCGTAAAGGTTTTTTCGATGACATGACCACAGAAAATAATCTATTGATGTATGCCAAGCTGATTGGGACTAATCCATCAACTCTAAGGACTTTGATGGATAGATTTCAAATAGATTTTGGCAAGATCATGTTTGGAAAACTTTCAGCTGGTATGAAACAAAGGGCCTCGCTCATTTTAGCTTTCTTAAAAAATTATGACCTGGTTTATTTAGATGAACCCTCCAATCATTTAGATATAGACTCCATAATCATGCTTCGATCATTGATTAGTGAGCGAAAATCGGAAGGGACATCTTTTTTAATTACAAGTCACATCCTAAGCGACCTCGAAAAAATATGTGATAGAATCATTTTCTTGCAGGATGGTGCAATAACAAAAAATGAGTTAACAAAAAATTTGATCAGAGATTTTGGAAATTTGGAAGAAGCCTATCTCTCTGTTTCTACAACACGAGCGAAATGAATGATTTATTAGCCTTAGAACTTAAAAAGCTTGTTAGTAAAAAATATTCACTTATTTTTTTTCTTGCTACCTGCATCATCTTCCCAGTAATATTTATTCCTTTGACCAAATTATCCATAGCATCGGGTGAGGTGTCTGAAGGATCTTTCCTGGAAACTATTCCTTATAATATTATCAAGTTTTCCCAATCAACTTTTTTCATGCCTGTTTGGATATTGATTTTCATGGGACTGGAATTTTCGAACGGCCATGTGAACAGAATTGCATTTTTTAAATCAAGGAAGTTTTATTTTCTGGCTAAGGTTGGTTATTGTGCATTAATCGCTTTAATTTTTTCATTGCTTGGATCTAGTGCACTATTAGTTTCTATAGTAAGTTCGGGTTATAGCAGTATTAGTATTTGGCAGTCTTTTAGCATTGAATTTTTTCTTACAATATTAATTACTTCATTTTGCTACGCATTGTTTTTACTTCTCTTTGTCTTTGTTATAAGATCCCCCTTTGTAAGTTTTGTGTCGTTTATAGGTTGGCAAATTGTGGAGGGCATCGGTTATATAGCTGTCTATAGATTTTATGACATCAAGCTAAGTTGGCTACCTATTCAGCAAATCCTTCAACTATATGCGCTACAGGATAATTCAGGGAAGGCAATTTACAGGAGCATCCTATCAAATCCTGAACCAACCATGGTAACACTATTATTCTTTGCTGCACTCACTTTAGGGCTTTACTATTATTTCATTAAATCAGACTTAAAGCCCTTATCTGATTAGTTGTGTTGAGACCCGCAATCTGGCGGGGATGTGTGTTGGAGAGTATTCGGCTCATCCCTACCATTAAACAATTCATTACATTCTGTTTAAGTCTTTCTTAACC
>CAZVFM010000433.1:0-1718 GCA_964626095.1 uncultured Roseivirgaceae bacterium
AGTCTTCTTCTAAAGAGAAGAAAGAAGAGAAATAATTGATTGAATCTTTATAATAAAAGCCCACTCAAGGTGGGCTTTTTTATTGTATTAGTAGCTCCCAAAATATTTTCTTGTAAACCACTCGAGCGAGATCAGCAGCAAGCCGAGAAAGAATAACCATTTGAGATTAATTAAAGGCGTGAAGTTTTCCTGAGCCCTCAATACCGGGCGATTATCAATTTGCTGAATGAGTTGCTCCTCTAAATTATTGATATCGGCAATACTGAAAAACTCAGCACCGGTATTGGTTGCCAACTTTCTGAGCAAATCAAAATCGGCCACCAGGTTTTGCTGCTCTATGTTTTGCTCCACAACAACAAAACGACCTTCCACACTTTCCTGTTTACCACCCAATGTGGTTTTGGCAGTAAAGGTATAAGCACCTTCGGTCAATCCGCCCAGTTGATACCTGTTGGCAGCAACCTGTGGTGTGAAATTGTATTCATTCTTTTGCCCTGCTTCATTTACAATCTCTATTCGGATAGGGTTGCCGTAAATACGTTCGTACAAATCGTTATAAGCTTCAGTCTCAAAAATAGCCGGGGCTGTATCAGGAAATTCATTTTGTAAGGGAAAGAACCTGAACTTTCGTTTGTCGTCCTGACTGGATAAATATTGAATGAGCTTGGAAAATAATTCCGTAAAATATTTTGACTCTGCACTTCGCGCATGCTCTTGCAAAGGCCAGCGCCAGATGCCTTCGCCCATAATTACAGCCGCGCGTGTCCCCTCTGTTTTTGTTAATACAAGCGGCCTTTCGGTTTCTAAACTTCCTATGCGCTGCGTTAACAATACGCGCGCATCGTTGCTAAAATCATATTTACTTATGGGCACACTAACCGGTGGATAGAAGCGCATGGTTCTTTCCATTTCCGGACTTAATAAAAACTGATCAAATGCAGTATTAAGTACCGGAGTTACTTCATCCCATTGTACCGCCAATCCTTCAAAACCTATGGGCCAATGTTCGGTGCTGATCAAGCGATTGTTCAATTGCCTGCCCATAAACAATAATCGTGGTGTGCCTGCGCGAATAAATTCATTGTAAAGCGAAGTTGTGATATTATTTCTATCAGGACTTTGATGAAAGATAACCAGATCAATACCCGGAGGAGAAATCTGGTTGGGAGATAATTCCATCACTCGCGGAATGTGCACAAGAAATTCATAGTTGCTGTTTGATTCAACAATGCTACGCAATGCCTTGATGTCGGGATGAGGTGCAGGAGCGATCAACAGAATTTTTTTTCTGCCCTCTACTACATCAATAAAAATACTTTTGTAGTTGTTTCTTGTATTGAATTCATCCGGAGTTTCATTCACCCGAATATTGTATTGCTGCACGCCTTGTTTGTCGGCATCAAGCAAAAAATTAAATTCTAGCAAACCGAGATCAGCACTGTTCTTTTGTTCGGAAGCAATCAATCGATTAGCCTGATAGATGTCAACCTTTACCGGTTTGCGCGCATAACCCGCAATTGTTACTTCCACTTTTACCGGAAACCTGTTGCCTTGGTAAGATATTTTATTGTATGAAACATTTTTAATGGCAAGATCCGTACGCAATGTGGTATCACCAATACCCAGTGTATATACTGGAAAAATAAAAGAAGCATAAAGTGGCGACATGCCACTATTATATATGCCATCAGAGGCAAGCAATAATGCTTTTATATTTC
>CAZVFM010000434.1:0-1718 GCA_964626095.1 uncultured Roseivirgaceae bacterium
GCTTATATGGGACTTACCAGAATTAATGTAGTTCCCAAAATGTATACGGATGAATATCCGCAAGCTTATTTTGAACTGCTGAATGAATTTGATGCTGAAGTTGATGCAGGTAGATACAAACATGTAGAGTTTAAAAGGGAGTATGACAAATTTGTAGAAAGGCACGCTAAGTAAAATGTTTTGATTCATGTCAGTTTCTGTACAACAAGTCGAACATCTTATTAGTCAGGGCAGGTACCTGGAAGCCCGCAATCTCGCGGAACTAGGGTTTTCGTCTACTGATAATATATTAAGATATCAGCAACTCTATGCCCTTGCACTATCCAAATCAGGGATACCACAAACTGCAGCTGATTTTCTTTTACCCATTTATCATCAGCACAGTAACGATCCTGAAACAGCAGGTATATTAGGAGGAATCTACAAGGAATTATTTAAGCACAATCAGGATTCAAAATTTGCAGTATTATCAAGAGATACATATGCTAGAAATTTTGAGCAAACCAAAAATTACTACACGGGTATCAATGCAGCTACAATGTCGGCCATAGCTGGAAAAATGCAAAAGGGTAGAGAGATAGCTGCAGAAGTTATCGCGCTGCTTAAGGAAGAAACCCAAGATTATTGGGAGTTGGCAACTTTGGCGGAAGCTAACCTGCTTGTAAAGAATCGTGCTAAGGCAATTGATTTGTACTTCAAAGCCAAACAAGTAGCTGGTACAGATTGGGGAAAAATTAATAGTGTTCACAATCAACTTTGGTTGCTGAATCATTACGTACCCGTGCCATCAGAAGTAATTAAGGTGTTTGGTCCACCTGAAGTTGTAGCCTTTGTAGGGCACATGATTGATCATCCTGCTAGATCAAAACCAAGATTTCCAGCAGCCATTGAAACTGAAATTCAAAGAGAAATTTCCTATGCTATAAAATCGGTCAATGCAAAAATTGGCTATTGTTCACTGGCTTGTGGTGCAGATATTTTATTTGCTGAGGAAATGATATCTCAAGGAGCTGAATTAAATGTATTTATGCCCTTTTCAAAGTCAGATTTTATAGATATAAGTTTAAAATTTGCCGGTGATGTTTGGGTACATCGTTTCGAAAAAATACTAGAAGGTAGAAATGTAAATTATTTAACCCATGATGATTACCATGGTAATGATGAACTATTTTCTCTTCAAAGCAGGATAATTTTTGGATCGGCAATTTTAAGAAGTAAACTCTTACATGGTAAGGCTAGTTTAGTTTCTGTATTGTCTGAAGTTGATATGAATAGTAAAACGGGTGGTACAAGAGAGACAATAAAACTATGGCCATACACAGACAGGGTCCACAATATTAATCCGGATAGGTTTATTCGAGAAGAGCATATAAAGGTGAGTGCACATACGGATTTGAGTACCTCAAGCGATTTTATTGAGAAGCAGCAATCGACTAAAGTCGTTTCGTATATCTGCAATTTGCAATTTAACAATATGAATGCAGCTGAGATTTCTGAAGTATGGAATCAACTCTTAAGCGAAATGATTGATTTAAACCTTACCTTAAATGCATATTCAATAAGAGATAATTATTTAATTGTTTTGCTAAACTCATCTCATTCATGTATTGATGCTGCCCTTGAGATTGTTAGCAGGTCGGGATTAAACGATGTTAAAGTGAGCTTTGATACTGGGCCAGCCGAAGTCAACGAAATAGAATCGGATAAAAAGGCAAAAA
>CAZVFM010000435.1:0-1715 GCA_964626095.1 uncultured Roseivirgaceae bacterium
ATTGTAAGAAATACTCCCGTTGATGAGGATTATTTCGATTTGCTCGACATCAATATACTGGAAGGTCGAAGTCTCTTGCACGAAATTGATAGTTTTTCATGGCAAAGTACAAATCGTAAAGTGATGGTAAATAAAGCGACCATAGATGCATTTAATATTCCGCTGGATGACGCTGTAGGTACCCGATTGCTTTCAGAATGGGAAGGGCAGGTCTATTACCATGAAATTGTAGGCGTGCTTGATGACTTTCATCAGTTCTCTTTACATCAGCCAATTAGTCCCTTGTTGTTTTATATACCGGTTAATCGCACTTATTATAATTTTTTAGTGGCAAGAGTAAACCAAAATGCATACAGTTCGGTACTAACGCAGATGGAATCAAAATGGAAAGAAGTTGTTCATGCAACTCCTTTTGAATCTGACTTTCTTTCAGAAAGTGTAAAGCGTCAATACATGGACGACCAAAGAGTATCAGCTATAATTGCAGCTTTTACTTTCCTGGCTATTATAATTTCTTGCTTGGGATTATATGGTTTATCTGTTTATGTAGCTGAGCGCAAGGTGAAAGAAATTGGCATCAGAAAAGTTATGGGAGGTTCGGTGATAAGTATAGTTACATTGCTATCAAAGGATTTTATTAAACTGGTATTAATAGCCTTGCTCATTGCAGCTCCGGCAGGATACTATGTAATGGGCAAATGGTTACAAGGTTTTGCTTATAAAATTGAACTCACTGTTTGGGTATTTTTAATTACCGGAGCAGTATCAGTACTTATTGCCTGGCTTACGGTAGGTTTTGAATCAGTTAAAGCGGCTGTAGCCAACCCGGTAAATTCATTAAGAAGCGAATAATAATTAAAACTCAGCGCTGCCCGGAAACCTGGGAAAAGGTATCACGTCACGTATGTTGGTCATACCCGTTACGAATTGTATTAGCCTTTCAAAACCCAGACCAAAGCCGCTGTGCGGAGCAGAGCCAAACTTGCGAAGTTCTAGGTACCACCAAAGATCTTCTTCGGGTAAACCTAATTCGTTGATGCGTTTACTTAATACATCATAACGCTCTTCTCGTTGCGAGCCACCAATGATTTCTCCGATACCAGGGAAGAGCACATCCATGGCTGCTACTGTTTTACCGTCTTCATTTTGCCTCATATAAAAGGCTTTAATTTCTTTTGGATAATTATAAAGAATGACAGGTTTTTTAAAATGTTTTTCAACCAGGTAACGCTCGTGTTCAGATTGTAAATCGGTTCCCCATTCCTCAATCAGAAATTGAAATTTCTTCTTTTTGTTTGGGTTAGAGTTTTTAAGAATATCAATGGCTTCCGTATAGGTAAGTTTTTGAAAATCATTTTCAGCTACAAATTTCAATCGGTCAATTAATCCCAATTCATTGCGTTGGTCTTGTGGTTTGCTGCGTTCTTCTTCTTCAGCGCGTTTATGTAAAAACTCCAAATCCTCTGTGCAGTTCTCAAGTGCATACTTAGCCAGATATTTTACAAATTCTTCTGCCAGTTGCATGTTATCATGAATATCGTAAAAGGCCATCTCTGGCTCTATCATCCAGAACTCTGCCAGGTGACGAGTAGTATTTGAGTTTTCTGCTCGGAAAGTTGGGCCAAAAGTATAAGTATCGCTTAGGGCCAGTGCAAATGTCTCTACTTCCAGTTGTCCTGATACCGTAAGGTTTGTTTCCTTACCAAAAAAATCTT
>CAZVFM010000436.1:0-1713 GCA_964626095.1 uncultured Roseivirgaceae bacterium
CTTTACTGAAAGAGAAACGGTATACCAGCAGACCCATTATGCTGGCATATTTTGGTGCATTGGTTAGCGCAGTAAAAACCGAAGGAATTACAACACAACAGTTAAGTGCTTATCTGAAAGTTGCTGAAAGAGTGATCATGAACGAGCCCGTTGAAAAAGTGCAAGAGTATTTTCGGGCCAGCAGGATTTTTTTCGAGCACCATGCCTTGCATTACGAAAGGTTTAAAATATTAAAAATTCTTGACGACACCTATAGATTTGATTACCTGGAACCGCCAGCCCCTCCTGCCTTCGAAGAGGAAGCACAGGATGATGATTATGACGATTGGGGAGATGATGATCCTTGGGAAGACGATTGGAATGATAATGAGTGGGAAGAGGAAGTCTATGAAAATGATCCTCAAGTCTCTGAAACTCCTGCATGGATTTTTCCTGAGCTTCAACCAGAGCCATTTGGTCCGGTTATAATTTTTGAAAGGGCTACTCTCAATTTTGTTACTGCTTCCGACTCTGTACATTTAAAGAATACTAAAGGGACTTATTCATTTAACGATAAATTATTTATCGGAGAGGGCGGTAGCTTCGATTGGACCAACGCTGACTTACCTGCTGAAGATGTTTACGTAACACTTAGTGCATACAACTTTCCCGTAAACAGTTTTGAACTCAAGGCATCAAAAGCAAACCTGGTGTATAAGGGGAAAATTAATGCTCCGGTTGAGGGTATATTTGAGTTTAAAAGCGTCAGACGGGGCGTTGGGCAAACAGCAACTTACCCACGTTTTATGTCTTATGGTAATACTGTTGAGATAGATGGATTGAACGATGCCTTCACCAGGTATATGGGTGGTTTCTCTTTGGAAGGAAAAAAAATTTCAAGCGCCTCTGTATCTCGCTTGCCTTCGGTCCTGGAGGTTTCAGGAGAGGCCGACAAAAAATTTAAAGTACGTGCAAGGCAATTTGAATTTGCCGACTCAACTATTTCTGCACCAAATGCGGCCATTGCTATCTATCAGGGAAATGACAGCATTACTTCTCCTTCTGTTCAGTTCCGCTACGATAGAAGTAAAAGGCAATTGCTATTGCAGCCCCGTAAAGGGATGATGCGCAACGTACCTTATTCTTCTTCATTTTTTAACATTGATTTTTCGGGCGAGGTATTAAGATGGCATCTTGATTCTGACAGTCTGAATATTTTTACTGTTGGTGGCCGGGATACCGCACCTTTCATCATTGAATCCGTTGATTATTTTCATCCTGACGATTTCAGAATACTTGCAGGCCAGGGATTTGGATTTCATCCCGTTGCATTGGTAGCCAATTATGCAAAGAAAAACTTTACAAACTTCACGAATGTAGATGAACTTGCCCGCTTTTCGCGGAAGCCAATTCAGGAAATGCAAACGGCTATGGAGTTCCTCGCCTCAAAAGGTTTTGTAAACTATAACCCCTTTACAGGTGACGTGCGAATAAAGGAAAAGGCATTACAACTGTTTGCCGCTTACATCAACGAATCAGATTATGACAACATGAAGATTCATTCTTACACGGATAGTCATGCCAATGCAAGCATCAATTTCGAAAAACGATACATGACAGTGCGTGGGGTAGATGGATTTAAGATCAGCGATTCACTGAATGTTCTTGTTCTTCCTGATAGTAGTGTGATAAAATTATTGCAGAACAGAGATATCAAATTTGATGGTAGGATCT
>CAZVFM010000437.1:0-1710 GCA_964626095.1 uncultured Roseivirgaceae bacterium
AATAAACTTACCTCACCATTTTTTGGATTGATTTTATACATCGGCCTTTTGGTTTTATTCCAGGCAATAAAATAGATACCAGAATTTCTCCAGGTTAAACCACCGATTTGTTCATCGAAATTTTTTGCAAGCTGTCTTGATGCTTTATTGGCGATGCTGATCGAAAATAATTTATTGTTGAGATAATAGTTTGAAGTAGTATCATCAAGACTTGTCGTGTACAAAAGTTCTTTTGAGTCTGGCGACCACTCTTGCAGGTTATCATTGCTTGGGTTGTTTACCAGAAGTGTTACTTCTTTTGTTGATATATCCAGTAAGGAAATATCTGATTTAAAGAAAGAATTAATTAAAGGATCGGGTTGATGACTGAAGGCAATTTTGTTTCCATCAGGCGAAACGAGAAAAGAAGTTACTGTAAAATTTCCTTCAGTCAGTCTTTGTGCTTTGGGCCATTCAATGCATCCAGCTTTTACTTTTAATGAGTCAGCTGTTTCGTAGCAAGGCATTTCTGAGGGCAATGGCTTAAAGGGCTCGAAATCAATTTGCCAAAGATGTGATAGGGTATACTCTTTATCATCAGTTTCAAAAGCACCATAACGTTTTTCAATTTCCTTTTTGTTCTTATCTGCCTTTTCGGTTTTGCGAATGATAAATTTTGTTCCGGAAGGGTGCCATTCATATCCGTTAATGCTTTCTTCTTCATTGGTAATTTGCAGGGCCTCACCGCCCTCAACATGAATCACATAAATCTGACTTTTATTTCCCCTGTCAGCCATGAAGGCAATCCATTTACTATCTGGCGACCAGGCAGGACTGGTACTGTTTCCTTTGGCTGTGTTGCTTAGCTGAAATGCCTTCTGACCATTTTTCGATAGCCAGATTTCTGTGTCATAGCGGTTATCAGCCCAATCGGTAGTCTGAACAGTATAAGCTACATGCTTACCATCTGGCGATATGGCCACAAAGCCAGCTCCCCGTAGGGCTATCACCTGTTCAAAGGAAGGAACCTGTTGTGCTGACAGTGAAATAAATGAAATACTAAAAATGAGGATGAGCAATAATCGATTCATATTCCCGAAAGTTTGTTCAATAAATGTGGGTCTAAAGTCCTTTTTCAGGGGCCCTAAATACCCGATTTACAACGATATTACTTAATTAACCATTGCTTGCGGTTTGTATAGGCAATATTTCTTGTGGATAGTATGCATGCATAACAAAAATTTGTATATTCGAATCCCTTTCGGGGATTTATGAAACGCGAAGAAACCATAGACTATCACATAAGGGTTGCCTGGCATGCCATTGCGCGCATGTATAATCAGCAGGCAGCTAAATATGACGCCACCATGGCCATTGGTTTTGTGCTGCTCAATATTGATGCAGAAGAGGGCACACCTGCCACCAAAATAGCCCCGCTCATGGGCCTTGAGCCCCGAAGTCTCACCCGTCTGCTTAAATCCTTGGAAGAGCAGGGCGCCATTTATCGTGAAGTCGATAAAAATGATAAGCGTTCAGTGAGAATATTTTTAACAGATGAAGGGAAAAAAGGAAGGGAACGCGCCAAAGAGACCGTGATAAGATTTAATGAAGTTGTAAGAGAAGAAATACCAGAAGAGAAATTGAAAGTATTTTTTGATGTGATTCAAAGCATCAACAAGATTATTGAGAAGAATAATATTTATGAACAAACATATAGTTGATTATGCTTAG
>CAZVFM010000438.1:0-1700 GCA_964626095.1 uncultured Roseivirgaceae bacterium
GATTTCTCCTTTGTCTGAAATTACGGCCGCACCTTGTTTTAAATAGGTCCCCTGCACACTGGTCTCAGCCAGCTCTAAACGGTCAGTCAGGATGCCTTTTTGATCCAAAACGACCAATACATAGACATAATTTAACAAGGCCGCTTTCCAGTAAACAATGCCGATGTACTTGCCAAAAACAAAATGAAAACCCGGAATGTATTCTGTGAATTCATCCATTTCCACTTGCTCCCAATGGTTAATGAAGATTGCCGTCAAGATTTGAGGTAATGGTTCATTATTCGCTTCAAATGCATCTCTGCTTTTGGAAGTTAAGGTAACCGGCAATTCTACTTCGGGGAAATAGTCCAACAATGCTTTTAGCCGTTCGTGGAGGTAGGCCTCTTCTTTCATGTTGCAAAGGTCGGCAATCTTTATGGATTCTCACTAATCATAAGCATTACCTGGGATTTATTAGCTCAGCGATCAAACAGTAAAACACGTATTATTTAGAATTAGTTTAAATAAGGGGTTCCTGGCGAACTGGTATGAACCTGATACCGTTTCAATTGTATCTTTGTGAAAATATGTTAAACATCCTTTCATGCGCTGGCTTACTCAATTTCTAACATCCTCTATTGGTCAAAAGTTGATCATGAGTCTTACCGGACTTTTTCTAGTACTTTTTCTTGTGGTACATCTGGCCGGTAACCTTCAACTATTGATGAACGATAATGGCGAAGCTTTTAATGTTTACGCCCGTTTTATGACCACTAATCCAATCATTAAGACCACTTCCTATTTACTCTACTTCTTTATTTTGTTGCACGCCTGGCAGGGTATACTGTTGTGGCGAATCAACAGCAAATCCAGAGGGCCCAAAAACTATCAGGTCAAAAAAACCAGGGCGGTGAATACATCTGCCTTACTTTCCAGCAGAATGGGAAATTTGGGTATGATCATCCTTATTTTTCTTATTATTCACCTTTATCAGTTTTGGTTGCAGATGAAATTAGGGAATTTAGTGGAAGTCTCCTACGTCGGACTCGAAGAACCCGTTATGGATCTTTATGCCCAGGTGGCTTTGGTTTACCAAAATATAGGATTCGTAATTTTCTATGTCATTGCCATGGTCGCTGTTGGCCTTCATCTTTGGCATGGTTTCCAATCCTCGTTCCAAACTTTGGGTATCAATCACCGAAAATATTCACCGCTAATCCATTGGGTGGGTAAAGCTTATGCCATCATAATTCCGGCGCTTTTTGCCTTGATTCCCATTTGGATGTTTTTGAAATCTTAGGATGTAACCTGAACAAAATTATTTCAAACGCGCTTTCTTTACTCGTATTAGATTAGAAGAGCGACACGAAATTCAAAAGCTATGAAACTTAATAGTAAAATTCCGGCAGGCTCAATCAGTGAGAAATGGACACGCTATAAAGCCGAGTCTCCCATTGTAGCTCCACATAATAAGCGCAAGTTAGACATTATTGTCGTCGGTACAGGCTTGGCCGGGGCGGCGGCAGCAGCTTCCTTAGCGGAATTGGGCTACAATGTCAAGGCCTTTACCTTTCATGACAGTCCCCGCCGGGCGCATTCTATCGCCGCACAGGGTGGCATTAATGCGGCCAAGAACTATGCAAATGACGGCGACAGCGTGTATCGTTTGTTCTACGATACGGTTAAGGGTGGTGATTACCGGGCCCGGGAAGCCAACGTGC
>CAZVFM010000439.1:0-1697 GCA_964626095.1 uncultured Roseivirgaceae bacterium
CTGTTTTCTACATGGTCCACACCAGGATGCCCAAAATTCAAGTAATGTAACTTTTCCCAGGTGATCTGATAATTTAATAAGCGCTCCCTGTTCGTTTTCCATTTCAAAGTCCGAGTATCCATCTCCAATTTCGTGCGTCTTATTAAGCCGGATAAATTGCTCAATCTGCTTACCATAAACAGAGGCCTTATTTGTTTTTGACAACCCATTATATAATGAAAGTACTTTGCTCCTTCCCCAGCTTGGGGCATACCCCGCTAATGCAGCAGCCATAGCCCGATTGTCCGGGTAATTCATGATATACTGAGTTATGATAGCTTCTATTTGATCCTCTGATTCAACATCTCGCGTTTCTGAGAGTAGCAAATTCAATTCCATCTGCGTTTTTGAACCTAATATTTCTGCATCCTCAAAATTAGAACGGGATGCATCAAATGTGATGATGGTATCTTCAATCCAAAACGATTTCATTTCAGCATAGTCGGCAGTATGTAAATAAATTTGTTTAGGGAATTCCTCAAAATTTTTAGCGTATGTAAAACTATTTAAATGGATCGTAATAGAGTCAATGAGCTCATTGGATAGGATATCTTTCACATAAAGGACCGTGCCATCCGGTAAATTATGGGTTATGCCCTTCAAAACAAACGGTTGAAATTCCTGACCATCCACTCTTGTAACACACAAGAGTATTTGTAGAGCAATCTCTAATATGTAAAAAGCATTTTTCATATTAAAGTCAATATTTATTAACATACAACTTCATATGCACACCGCATAATATTTATATTTTCCAAGAATCATTCAAGACATGAACGCAATTCTTAATTAATTCTTTTCCAATCTTTTTAATACCCTTTTTAATAAGTGCTCATCCTCTTGCCATTCAGATAACTTTAGTTCATAAGATCGCTCATTTTTACTAATTCTGAGCGTATATGGAGAACCTTTTTTGATTGTTTGAAAGTCTAAGTCAGCATTAGATTCTCGAATTGCTGCTTCCATAAACCGTCTCTCAGTCTCGCCTTTTTTAAAGTCAAAATAGTTATCATCCGAGGACAGCATAAATGATGCTAAGACATTCCATTGCCTGTTATATACCTCTGATGTTGGAATTTCTCTTGTCCAATTTGTAAATGGCTGGGGTTTATTCTTCACACGTCTCGTCAACTCAACTTTGCAAAAATCCAAAAGATTCATACTCAAAGGACTCAAATTGGGTTGATGGATAATTGCCAAGGCCAATACATCATTGATGTATTTTCGGTCTGTATTTGATGAAAGCAGGTTCGAAACCTCCTGGACCCATTTGTTTGATTGTAAAAAGTGGGCTTCTAATTCCAATAGTTTTTGCAAGGTACTTGTTGTTACAATAAACTTATCTTTCTTGAGACCGTGTCGGGCGATGGATAAGTATGTGGGGAGTATAACAAAAAATTTTTCAATAATACTTATAAACGCATGTTGATCTATGTGTTGGTGTGAAATCGAAATGATGGCTGCTATTTTTTCTGCATCAATATTCTTGCCTACATAATCTACAAATTCTTCTAACACTTCCTCCCCATAAACCTGTACTAATGTCAACCAACTTTCTGGTTCAATTGAAACGATATACTTTTCCAACAACTTAAAGCCTAAGGATCTAAACAATGCATCATCCTGAACGACACTAAACCATATGGTCAAAACAGAAT
>CAZVFM010000440.1:0-1689 GCA_964626095.1 uncultured Roseivirgaceae bacterium
GGTTGCTTTATTTTTTATCTCCTGCTCGCGCCGGTGAGCTTTGGGCCGTTAGGCTGCACTAACTCAACTCCGCTTCTTCATCCGCTACTGGATCCGCTCCTGCGACAAAAAAGTGGTGAGCGTTACTTGCATCTAAGTAGTCGCATAGTTTCTTCCTCTCATGTGCCAAGGTGGTGAAATATTGGCGGAAAGGTTCAGAAACTGAATCTGCTTTTTCTTTATTTGTAGGGAAGGGAACTTCGATCTCTAAGTACCGCTTTCCCACATCTTCACGATTTGTTTGCATAAAGATTACTCTGTTCCATTGATCGCGAACTATTTTCAGGGTCATTGCCCACAATAAATAGAATTGATCGAAATTTGCTTTATCCCCAGCACGTAGGATGATTACTTCTTTGGTCAAGAGAATTTGCTCTTGACCGGGCATTAAGACGCAAAAATCTCCGATATTTTTACTTGCGCGCTCTGGACATATTAGGTCATATGGCAATAAACCAGAAGTAGATCCTCGCCAATATCTTTCAGCGGTTTTAAGTGGAACTTGATTAGTAGGGTTAATGTTTATTAAGCCAGCACGTAGATCAGATACTTTTATGTACGGCACTTCTCCAACTCGAAGATCTTTAGGTGCGGAACCATGACCATTTTTTATGGCAATGTAATCATTTTCAAGCATTTCCCCAAGGGTCATTGCTTCAAAGTCTGCAAATTCCTCTTGGAGCATTACCTCAGCAAAAACCTGATGAAATCGCCGATCATAATAAACAGGCACAGCTAGCCTTAAGTCAAATTGTGATCGTTCTATAAAATGCAATGTCTCACTTTCATGACCATCTCTCAAGGCTTTCATATCCTCTAGTAAAGCATCATTTACTGCTTCCATTAATTCGTCGGTTTCTGGATCAATCTCTTGAATTTTACGACCTGTAACTGGATCAAACCTGGGCAACAGTCCCCCAGACTTAGAAATTCCACAAGTCTGAGCAGTTGAAACCATAATATGATCATGACTAAACCAGTGTGGTTTGGGTACGCTCATTTATCCTCCTGAAAATCTTGTTTTAAGTAGTTTGAATTAACTCAAATTAGGGTCAGACTCATCTTTACAAAGACCAATTTTTTCAAAAATATAGAAATTGGTTTTTGCGCGACAAAATTCTTGAAAGGCTTCCATTGGAATATTAAGCATTCCTCGAAGCTCTAAGCGGTCTTCCAGCCAAATGGACAACCATCTGTATCGATGACTGAAGAAATATGTCTCTGGTAAAACGATTCCAACACGACCACCAATACGCAGTAGTCTCCATGCACGCTCAAGGAATATTAACCCAATCTCCAAATCAACATGATTGTCGGTTTTATTCATAGCTGCGGCTCTAGAAATTGTAAAGCCTGCCGCACGTGCATCGGATGCTTTAACTTTAAGCTGCTCACCAAAAGGAGGATTGGTGATAACAACGGTGTATTGTTCATCAATCAGAGGGGCAAGTAAGTGTGGATAATGTTGTTGCCACCGATGCGAAGAAATAGAGTCACCAATAAGAGTGTGCGTGGAGCCATCTCCTACTGCCAACATCAACATTCGAGTAAGCTTGACACCGATATCATCAATATCTACTCCATAAACACGCTCATTGTTAGCGGCTATAAGGTCTGGTTTAAGCGCCTAATCTGATAGAGTAAGGAGGA
>CAZVFM010000441.1:0-1681 GCA_964626095.1 uncultured Roseivirgaceae bacterium
CAAGAATTTTTACAATGGCATGATGCGCCCGCTTATCTGCAAGGGTAAGTGGTGAGTTATCACCTTTAGCCTCAGTTTGAAAATCATTAGAATGATAGACCTCCAGAATTTCTTTACAAGCACTTTCTGCTGCTGCTATTGCCACACGTAGAAGAGAATTTATATCCATTAGAATAATAGTATTAAGTATGTTACTAGTTACTAGTTACTAGTAGCTAGCAGCTATCAAACAATCATCCCCGCAGCTACGGTCTCATTGCTTCCCTCATCAATTAAAATAACGCTTCCGGTGTTTCTGTTCTTTCGATAGCTATCAAAGAGTAAAGGTTTTGAAGTGCGAAGTTTTACCCGAGCGATATCGTTCATCTTCAACTCGGTATCTCCTTCTTGTCTTTGCAGTGTACTGATGTCGAGTTTGTATTGTAACTCTTTCACGATGGCTTTTACTTCAGCAGAAGTATGACGCAAAATATATTTACTGTTCAGTGATGCAGGTTTATTATTCATCCAACATAACATCACATCCACTTCTTGTTCTTGCGTTGCTTGATTGTTGGGTTTACATATCATATCACCGCGACTGATGTCTAGTTCGTCTTCGAGCGTAAGTGTAACTGACATAGGTGCAAAAGCCTCTTCAATTGCAGTGCCATTGAAATCTATACTTTTAATCTTTGATGTGAAGCCAGAGGGCAATACGGTTATTTCATCTCCTTTTCTGAAGATACCTCCTGCAACACGACCAGCATAACCACGATAGTCCTGGTGTTCTAAGGTTTGCGGACGAATCACCAACTGCACCGGAAAGCGTGCATCAATATGATTGTAGTCGCTCTCTATATATACACTCTCCAATAAATGCAAAAGTGTAGGGCCCTGGTACCAATTCATATGGGTAGAACGGTTCACCACATTATCTCCCATCAAGGCACTGATCGGCACAAAGCGAATATCCAATACTTCGAGTTTGGAAGAAAATGATTTATATGCTTCCACTATTTTGTTGAAAACATTTTCATCCCAATCCACCAAATCCATTTTGTTTACACAAACTACGATGTGGGGTATCTTCAATAAGGAAGCAAGAAAAGAATGACGGTAAGTTTGTTCGATCAAACCCTTGCGGGCATCTGCTAAAATCAAAGCAAGGTTAGCAGTGCTGGCACCTGTAACCATGTTACGTGTATACTGAATATGACCTGGGGTATCTGCAATAATGAATTTTCTTTTTGGTGTAGCAAAGTAACGGTAAGCCACATCAATGGTGATGCCTTGCTCCCGTTCCGATTTCAATCCATCTGTAAGCAAGGATAAGTCAACATAATCGAAGCCTTTCTTTTTGCTGGAAGCTTCTACTGCTTCCAATTGATCTTCAAAAATAGCTTTTGAGTCGTACAGCAATCTTCCTATGAGTGTACTCTTGCCATCATCTACACTTCCGGCAGTGGTAAAACGCAAAAGTTGATTGTTGAATCCTTCTGTCATGACTTCTGAATTGATGTGCAAGTTTAGAGCTTAAGTGCAGGAATTACAAAAAATGTGTTGATGAGCTTAATCGTTAATGTGTTAATTACCTGAGTTTTTGATGGAAGTCGAAAATCTCAAATTCAAAAACCCAGTACCTAAATCACCTTGCCGGATTCCCCTTCACCATCGCTTTTTCCGCCACATCCTTAGTCAC
>CAZVFM010000442.1:0-1667 GCA_964626095.1 uncultured Roseivirgaceae bacterium
GCGATTAATCCGCCAAAAAACATTTTCACCCCTGCATTAAAAAAAGGATGATTGCCTGCTGCAATTTTCTTTGTGAAAATGCCACCCCAGGCCCATGCTATGGTAGCGATAAAAATGAAAATTATTCCTATGGTATAGTTTGGATTACTAAACTCAGCAATGTGTTCGCCAAAAACCATGGACACTCCACTAAAGCCAGTTAGTACACCAACAATGATCAGCCAGTTGGGTTTGTCAGATCCGCTCCCAATCAAATTAAACAATACAACCCATACAGGCATAGTAGCACACAATAGTGCGGCAACTCCGCTACTTACATAAAGTTCGGCCCAGGCTACCAAACCATTTCCTAAAAATATCATAAGAAAACCTGCTACAAGTTGCTGCAACCAATACTTGCCTGAGGGAAAGACATGTCTTCTGAAAAGTAGCATAAAGCCAGCCAACAAAATGCCTGCAGTGACTTGTCTGATAGCGGTAAATAAAAAAGGTGGGAATTCCATCACCCCGATGCGCAAGGCCAGGTAAGTAGTACCCCAAATGATACAAATGGCTGCCAGCGCGATATAGGCCAGCAAATTCTCGTTTTTCAAATATGTAAGAAAGAATCAATTAGTAATATTAGCGCAAACGTATACATTTTAAATACGTTCAGCTACATCTTGAAATAAATTTTTAGCACTTCAATCATACAAAGCCAAAGTCAAAGGTTAGGGCCATAACTTTACGATATAATTTGAGTATAATAGGTGGTAAAGCGTTAGCTTACATTTGTTCTACAATCTATTTTATATTGATATGAAATCAAAAATACCAGCAGTTGTGGTAGTAATAACATTTGCTGCGCTTCTTTATTCATGTAATAATGGTGGGGAAAGGATCAGGCCTGAAGAAAAGAGACTAATTGAAGCCGTTTACGCTTCGGGCTATACTGCATCTGAAGGTGAGTACATGGTGAATGCACTTGCGTTGGGCTATCTCTCAGAAAAACTCATCAATGAGGGCGACACGGTAAAAAAAGGTCAGTTACTTTTTGTTGTCAGCTCTGACCAGCAGGCATCACGATATAAACTCGCCAATGAGGTTTATAGAATTGCTAAAGAAAATTACAGCGATGACAGCCCGGCATTAAATGAGTTGCAGGCAGCCATTGCCAGTGTGAAAAGCAAACTCAGTTATGACTCCATCAATTATTTACGATTCAAAAATTTGTTGGCACAAAACGCGACTACACAGGCTGAGTATGAGCGCATGCGTCTCGCATACGAAAACACAAGAAACGAACTTAATTTACAAACAAGCAGACTGGCGAGAACCAGGTCGCAACTTTTTCTCGAATTACAGCAGGCTGAAAACCAATTAAGAAGTGCAAGAGAAGAATCAGGCCATTTTAAAATTACCAGTCAGATGGATGGTATTGTATTTAATACCATGAAAGAAACTGGCGATCTGGTAAGGCAAGGCGAAGCAATAGCACAAATTGGTCGTGCAGAAAATTTCTTTATTCGCTTAAGTGTTGATGAGCTGGATATTCAAAGAATAAGTAAAGGTCAGGAAGTTGCCGTTAAAATTGATGCCTATCCGGATCAGATATACAAAGCGCGTGTAACAAAAATATATCCCCTGGTAAATCCGAGAGAACAATCGGTAAGAGTAGATGCGGAATT
>CAZVFM010000443.1:0-1664 GCA_964626095.1 uncultured Roseivirgaceae bacterium
CGAGGTGCCTGTGCGCTATCGCAAGCGGATTGGTTTTTCAAAAGTTTCAGGAACAATTAAAGGAACTATTGGCGCAGGATATAAGATTTTGTTTACAATATTCAGATACTTGTAGTAAGGTCAACGGTTGACAGTAATCAGTCCACCGTTATAAATTAATTGAAGTTTTATGGCATTTAAATTTGAAAATCTTGAAGTCTGGAAAGAATCAGTAGAGTTAAGCGGAATTATCCATGAAGTAACCAGAAGCTTTCCTAAAGAAGAGCTCTTTATATTAACTTCTCAAATCAAAAGAGCTGCCGATTCAGTATCATTAAATATTGCAGAAGGTTCTACCGGACAATCAGGTCCTGAGTTTAGAAAATTTCTTGGATACTCAATCCGCTCAGGAATCGAAGTTATTGCGTGTATTTATTTAGCGAAAAAAAGAAATATAATTTCAGCAGATGATTTTGATAAGATTTATTCAAGTACAAACAATCTGGTAATGCGTATCCAGGCTCTCAGAAAATCAATCTCAAAATAAACTGTTAAACTGTGGACTGTTAACCGATTGCAATGGACTAATAATGGAATTACTCATAACTTTACCATACATATTATCACTCCTCTTCCTGTTCTTGTTCAGTTTGGGCCAGCTGCACCTTACCTGGCTGTACCTCAAATCAAAGAAGCAGAAAAAAAATAATGAGTTAGAAGTTAAAGATTTTGAACCCTATGTTACCCTTCAGCTACCGGTATATAATGAGAAATATGTTATTGAAAGATTGATTGATGCTGTAAGTAAACTTGATTACCCTAAAGACAAACTGGAAATACAGGTACTTGATGATTCCACAGATGAAACTACCGGACTTGCCAAACAAAAAATTGAATGGCTTCAAAGTCAGGGATTAGATATCCAATTGATTAGAAGACCCGAGAGAAAAGATTTTAAAGCAGGCGCATTGGATTATGGTTTACAAATTGCCAAGCTGACTTTCTCAGAAAAACCATTCTTCATTTTACCGATGAAAATATTGGTTTGGTGCAAACCCGTTGGGGTCATATCAACAAAGATTATTCATTACTCACACAATTACAGGCCTTCGGACTGGATGCGCATTTTAGTATAGAGCAAGTTGGCAGAAATTACGCCAACAGTTTTATCAACTTTAATGGCACCTGCGGAGTATGGAGAAAAAAATGCATAGAAGATGCCGGAGGCTGGAGTGCCGATACACTTACAGAAGATTTAGACCTGAGCTATCGCGCACAACTAAAAGGCTGGAAATTTAAATACCTTGAAGATGTAGCAACGCCCGGAGAACTTCCGGTAATTATGCCAAGTATAAAATCACAACAGTACCGTTGGAACAAAGGCGCAGCAGAAACGGCAAGAAAAGTTTTAGGTGATGTGTTGAAATCGGAAAACACATTTAAGAATAAGGTGCATGCATTCTTTCATTTACTGAACAGTTCTGTATTTCTATTCCTGCTCATCGCAGCCATTTTAAGTATACCCATGTTATGGCTAAAACAGCTGAATCCATCCTTACAAATTATTTTTGATTTAGGATTGATTTTCCTTTTCGGATTTTTCTCCATCACTATTTACTTTTTTGTGGCCTCTAAAATTTCATTTGGAGAAAGCGTCTGGAAAAATTTTCTGAAGTACTACCCTG
>CAZVFM010000444.1:0-1655 GCA_964626095.1 uncultured Roseivirgaceae bacterium
AACGAACTAAATACCACTACTGCTAATAATGCAAATACTGCAATAATTCTTTTAGCCCCATAGCGCATTACTGTGCGGGTAATTACATGTTTTGTTGCACTTCGTGAGAGAAATTCCTGCGCATTAACTAATACATCTCTTGCTTTCGTTAATTTATTTTTTTGTTCAATTTCCTCCGGTAGGTATCGAGCAATCCAATAGACATTGGGTGATACTTTGTTGTACCAGTTCTCAAAATAAGTAAGCGGACCAATGGATAATAAAAATCCATTTGACTTGCCGCTATCTACCCATCGATTGAGCTGCTGATCAAAATCAAGTGAGACAGAATAATTATCAAATTCTTCTTTGGCCCAGTCTTCCAGATATGCCCAGTTCCTGATTAAACTCTCATGTGTGATGTCTAGTACATCATCGTCTTTCAATACTAAACTCTCAGGATCATCAGTAATAAAAGGTCTAATGAAAGTATTTCCTGGTTCACGAAAAATATTTAATACCGCTCCAATTTCCTTTGTACCAAACTCCAGTCTGCCAAAAATATTACTGATCTCATTAAGGGTCATCCGGTTTCTTACTGCGCGGCTTTGGTCAATTTTCGTCAGGCAGATAAATGCCGCTTTAATAATGGACTTTGCGTCTTCATCTGAAATCGTTTTACCTGTTTTAGATTTATAGTAATCAGCTGCTTGCTCGTATAACTTATTGGTATGCGTGTCTAAGACATTCTGAAGATTAGGTTCATGATAACATGCCTTGATTTCGGGAGTTAAAGCTTCAAACCAATTTTTGAATTTATTAATCTGCTCATCTGGTAATTCATTCACTGACATGCCCCCCACCATAGCATAGTGAACCAAATCCATTTCCTCTTTGCCATTATCAGCAGCATGCCAAATCTGGTTTAGCGCATGTTGAAGAATAGGCAACTGATCAACCCCTTCTGTAAGGTCATGTATCAGTCGCTCGGTAAGTCTTCTGGAAATTTTATTACCACTCAACACTGCCGGTTCTTCAATAACCTGCTGTAGTTGTGTACGATTTAGTCGGGGAACAAAAAATTGTGAAAAGCCGATATACTCAGGCAGGCCTCTAAATGCGGCACACTGACCAATAAAATCAGAGCGCATGGTAAATACTACATATATGGGAAGGTTTTCTTCTAAAGCTATGCGTGCGGTTTCAAGTAAAAGATTAAGCACCAGATTTGAGTCGCGTGAGGGAACACCTTTATGATAATTTTCAGGGTTAGTGAAAAACTCTTCAAACTGATCAACCAAAACAATCAGGTTTGCCGCTTCTCTTTTTAATGCGGCCTTCCCTTTTTCATCGGCTTGTTGCCAATCAACTGAATCGATATCAACAAAACGCTTTGAATTTTTATATAAATCAACCAAGGCAGAAAAGCCATGTTGTAATTCTGACTCAACAGTTTGCACATTTGAAATGTCCAATTGAGCGGCCAATGCAGTACACAAATTTTTGAACGGACTTCTTTCGGGTCGAAAATCTGCAACACTCCATTGTGTGTACTTTGATTTTAAAAATCCGGCACGCGCGTTGGGAATGATACCCGCATAAACCAATGAAGATTTCCCATCACCGGAAGCACCGGTAAGCATGAGAAATTTATTGCGTTGCAACTGCTCTGTTGC
>CAZVFM010000445.1:0-1654 GCA_964626095.1 uncultured Roseivirgaceae bacterium
CCACATTTTCTGTAAAGGCATAAAACTTATTGGCTAAACCGGCAGCTTTGATTTCATAATCGGTATAGCCATCGCCAATTACATATACATCTCCATTTAAATTCAATCTGCGGAGCTGCTCTACTTTTCCATTATTGGAGGAGAGTACGTTTTCAGCGTTAAAGCCTACCACCTCATCTCTATCATTAAAGATAAATTCATTGGCATACACATTTTCAGGTTTGATGCCATAATCGCTTACCACAGGAACGATAAAAGCGCGAAAGCCATTTGAAATTACATAAATGTTATCTGCATACTTTTTGAAAAAATCTTTATTGCGCTTGAACGATTCTGATACATGCGACTTTAATTCATGGGCTAATTTATCGAGTTGCTTGCGATTAATGGAAAGCAGATTCAAACGCTTTTCCAATGATTCGCGAAAGGAGAGGCTGCCATCCATTCCTTCGTTAGTGATGGCCTTGATTTCACTTACTACTTTTTCTTTATGGGGATCATCCTGCAGGCAAATTTCTGCTAATATGTCAAGCGCTTCTACCTTGGTAAAAGTGCTATCGAAATCAATAACAATGTATTTGTTGAGCTTCATCCTTGAAATAGAAGTATAAATCACAGCAAGATGAAACTAAAATTGAAGGTGTGCAAGAATCAAGTAAAGACTAATTTTTGCACACGATTGCAGCCCTAAATGATATTTACAGACTTCCGCATTACCGTTGCACTTACCGGACAAATGCTGCTGAACTCAGCTGAGACATGCATTGCTTTTGGTACATCTTCGCGTGCTATCACTTCAAATCCTTTCTTGAGAAAAAAGTCTTTAGCCGTTTCGGTAAGCAGATAAACTTCCTTAATTCCTTTTTCCTGAAAGAGAGGATTCAGCTGAGCTAAAATATGGCTGCCCAAGCCTTTCCTTCTTCTGGTTTCCACAACTGCCACTGAGCGTAGCAGTGCATCTGTTCCATAAATTTCTAATCCGGCTGTGGCAATAGATTCCTGGTCTTCATAAAAAGCAATCAACACTTGTTGCAGGTAATCCAGGTCTTCGGTGGGAAGACCTGCATCAGCTACAAGCTTTTTGAACTGATTAAAATCAATTTCATTATCTACAACTTTATACTTTGACATATTCTTGTTTTAGACCTCACCCTAAATCCCTCTCCAAAGGAGAGGGACTTATAAGGTTAAATTTATATTTATCTTTAATGAATTAAGGTTTCTCAGCATAAACGGTGATGCTGAATATCCCCACATTATTGTTTTTCACAATCTGTAATTCTTCTGCACTAAGGTACTGAGTTAAAATTTCATCAGGAATGTTAATCTGTCTGTCTTTTTGCAATTCGATATTTACAAAACCGGCATCTTTAATGATTTGCAGATAATTTGATTTTTGAATGGCGCCACTTACGCAGCCAGCATAAAGTTCAGCAATGTTTTGTAAACGTGGTGGCAGTTCGCCTTCCAGCACAATATCTGATACACTGAAATGTCCACCGGGTTTTAATACACGAAATGTTTCGGCAAATGCTTTGTGTTTATCAGGCACAAGGTTGAGTACGCAGTTGCTTACGATCACATCAGCTACATTATCATTTACCGGTAAATCTTCAATATCACCCAATCGAAATTCCACATTGTTGAGGCCGAG
>CAZVFM010000446.1:0-1640 GCA_964626095.1 uncultured Roseivirgaceae bacterium
GTGATTCATGGAAGAAAGCACCGCAGCATATTTATAGATAATAGTTTCCTCTCCTTGTTTTAATTGCAGGCTAACGGAATTATCGGCATACTTTTCTTTTAGTGATGTATTTATTTCACATTCAGATTCATTTCCATTTTGAGAAATCTGATAGGTAATGCCGGTACATACATGGAAATCAGTTTTGCGAGTGGCTGCATTTACCCAAACAAATTTTTCCTCAGCATGCTTAGCTATTTCTTCCCAGAATTTCTCATCATAATTTGAATCAAGATTTACTACATCAGCATCAACCGCCAGTGTAATTTTTGCTTCAGCTGAAAAATTCAAAGGCGTAATGCTGTACTTAATAGCTCCCACCTCTCCATCGGCCATGCTACAAAAGCGCTCAGCATTTACCTTAACTTCTTTACCGTCTTTTAATTCGGCAATAAAAATTCTGCGTAGCACGCCTTCTTTCATATCGAGCACACGCTCAAAATCTTTTACTTTCGCATCATGCAAATCAAGTTCTGCTCCATCTATAGTGATATGAATGCCAATCCAACTCGGTGCGTTTAACACTTTGGCAAAGTATTCGGGATAACCATTTTTCCACCATCCTACCCTGGTTTTATCAGGATAATAAACTCCACCAACATAAGTTCCCTGATGTGTATCTCCGCTGTAACGCTCTTCAAAATTGGCACGCTGACCCATGTGACCATTGCCCAGGCTGCACAGACTTTCAGAAATGCGATTGAGTTCGGGATTAAAACCCTTCTCAATTATTAACCAAGGATCGTGTTGGATATAGTCTTTCATAGCCATTATAAATTAAATAAATCAGCATACTTCAAATGCTTTATATTTTCAATTACCAGATTTGCTTTGCCTAATTGATTGGGATGACCTACCCCCACGCATTTCATACCTGCGGCAATTGCCGCCTCAACACCCGCTTCTGCATCTTCAATTACAATGCAATCTGCAGGATTCAGTGAAAGTTTCTTCGCAGCCAGTAAAAATATCTCAGGATCTGGCTTGGTGTGTTCTATCATATTGCCATCAACCACTGCATCAAATACATCAGCAATCTGTAAAAGCTCAATTACTCGTTGTGCATTCTTACTGCTTGATGCCAGGGCAATTTTCTTTCCGTTTGACTTTATTTGCTGAATTAATTCTGGAACACCTTCAAATATTTCATCGGGCTTTACGTCATTGATAAAATCCTTGAACCATTCATTCTTTCGAAAGGCCATTTCTTCCATCTCTTCCATTGATTTTTTTGCACCAGCCAATTCCAGAATAATTTCGAGTGAACGAATTCGGCTTACACCCTTAAGACGCTCATTATCTGCTTCGGTTAATTCATAACCAATTTCATTGGCTAAACGCTTCCATGCTAAAAAATGATACTTGGCGGTATCGACTATCACGCCATCGAGGTCGAATATTATTGCTTTAAACACGTGTTATTGATTAAGTTTAAACGCCATTAAATTAAGCTTTTCTCAAAGGCCTCACCTCATTCCTCTCCAAAGGAGAGGAATATATTGTGCTTAATTTAATGGTGTCATTTTACAGATCTCAAAAATAAGTCTTTGAAATGATTTTGTTGGTTTCTTCGAGGGATTTAAATACATCCCAGGTGCGGC
>CAZVFM010000447.1:0-1620 GCA_964626095.1 uncultured Roseivirgaceae bacterium
TAAAAAGCGGGATAACTTCCGCCCACTACACCTACAAATATCATAATGCCCACTAAGCTTAGTAATACAGGCGTTTGAAGAATATGCCCAAAAGGCATTTCTTTATTGGAGAGTGAGTTGAATGCCGGTAACAACAAATAAATAAGCGCGAGGCTTACCACTAAAGCAATCAATGCAATTACCACTGACTCAGTAATAAATTGAAGTACAAGTTGCGTTCGTTGAGAGCCCATTACCTTTCTAATACCCACTTCCTTGGCGCGATTGGTCGAACGAGCAGTGGCCAGGTTCATGTAGTTGATACATGCTATGATGAGCATAAAGGCTGCTACGGCTCCAAAAATATAGATGTATGAAATATCTCCACCAGCTTCAGCCTCATCCTGAATTTTGGAATATAAATGAATATCGGTGATGCGTTGTAATTCATACTTCACAGAAATTCCAAACTGTTCAAATATTGGATTGACCCGCTGCTTCACTATGGTATCCAGACTTACATACATCTTGGAAAGATCATAGCCTGCTGGTAACTGGATATAAGTGAACACCCCAAATCCCCCCCAACCTCCTTGATTTTGAGGACGGGTATTTCGGGAAATCAACGCATCAAACCGGAAGTGAGAATTGTTGGGCACATCTTTAATCACTCCGGTAATTTTAAATTCTTCATTCTGCTGGTTCTGCAGTGATTGTCCGACAGGATCTGCCTCACCAAAATACTTCTTTGCAATTTTCTCCGTAAGTACTATGGAAAAAGGCATGTCCAACGCAGTGGCCATATCACCATTTACAAATTCATAGGTAAACATGTCAAAGACAGTAGAGTCAGCCAGGTAGAAGTCTTCTTCATAAAACTGCTGTTCACCATTCTTATACAAATTACGCTGCGTACCAAAAAAACGAACCGAATTCTTAACCTCAGGATAGTTGTTACGCAACTCCTCTCCTAAAGGTATTTGTGCCACAGCCCAGGTAAAGGCATTATCGGGTTCCTTAATGTTGGATACAATGCGATAAATATTATCCGCATTCTTGTGATAGCGATCAAAACTCAGCTCATCGAGGATATACAGAAATAAAAACATACTGCAAGTAATGCCGATGGTAAGCCCCAGGATATTGATAGCGCTGTAGGTTTTGTCTTTCAGAATATTGCGAAGGGCAATTGTAATAAGGTTCTTAAGCATGGGGTTGAGTTATTTAATAAAAGAAGGGTTCAACCAAAACCTTAAACCTAAACCTATGAAGAGTAATGGTCGAACCCCAATTTGATTAGAAAATGCCGGTAACTTGCAAGCTTTGTACCAGTCTGATTACAGATGACCCGATTACCTAAATAGTTTTATAAACGCACTAAATGATAGGATATGCGGCAAGAAATTTTGCCCTACGCCTACCGCTTTAAGACTACTTTAATAAAATTGTTCACATTTCGATCGGCTTGCGTGCGTTACCGGACAACACTAATTTTAAAGCCATCATCTTTTGGTTCCCACAAATTTAACAGCAGAATTAGCTCAAAAAGAATCGGGTGTTGAAGATTTCGCTCCAAACACCCGACTGCTTATTTCATCTTATTTATAGCACGTAATACTCACCTTCCATCTTCGGCAACTC
>CAZVFM010000448.1:0-517 GCA_964626095.1 uncultured Roseivirgaceae bacterium
CTTCTCCGTGTTTCTCTGTGATATAGTTACTAAAAAATTCTGACACTGAGAACCACAGAGAAATTCACAAAGAGCCACAGAGATTATAAGGCTCTAACAAACATATCAAATATAAACTCGCAGTCATCCGGACCGGGAGAAGCTTCAGGATGAAACTGTGCTGCAAAAAATGGTTTAGAAATATGAATAATTCCTTCATTCGTACCGTCGTTATCATTGACAAACCATTCACGCCAGTCCTGAGGAAGTGTGTCTGACTTAACTGCATAACCATGATTCTGCGAGGTGATGTAACATCTTTTGGTTCCCATTTCATTGCACGGCTGATTGTGTCCACGATGACCATATTTTAATTTATAAGTATCAGCACCAGCCGCGAGTGCAAGTATCTGTGAGCCAAGACAAATCCCGAGAATCGGAATGTTCGATTCCATTGCCTTCTTTACATTCTCAATAGTAGTTTTATTCATCTTCGGATCACCTGGACCATTTGAAAGCATTATTCCGTTTGCTTTGA
>CAZVFM010000448.1:527-1617 GCA_964626095.1 uncultured Roseivirgaceae bacterium
ATACGGAACGCGGATAACTGAAATGTTTCTGCCAAGAAAAGCACGAATGATATTATTCTTCGTTCCGCAATCAACTAGAATTATTTTTTTATTTCCAGCGGCATATTCAATTGGTTCCTTAACTGATACTTCACCAACCAAATCTGATTTATTCGGATCAGAAAAATCAATCCCATCATTTTTATCGATAACAATTTTTCCAAGCATTGTTCCTTTATCACGGAGTTTCCTGGTGAGCATTCTTGTATCAATTCCGGTTATCGCAGGAATCTTTTCTTCTTTCAGCCAGTCGCCTAAAGATTTTATTGCACTCCAATGAGAGTATTCATTCGAATAATTTGAAACAATCAACCCGCGAACATGAATTGAATCTGACTCAAAATTTTTTGAGACTCCATTTGATCTTTCCCTGTCCGGTACACCGTAATTTCCAATAAGTGGATATGTGCAGACAAGTATTTGTCCACGGTAGCTTGGATCGGTAAGAGTTTCAGGATAACCAACCATACCGGTGTTGAAAACGACTTCACCGTTTGTGTTGCCTTCAAAGCCAAAGCTGATTCCTTCGAACTCGGAACCGTCTTCTAATATTAACTTTACTATTTTGTTTTCGTTCATTTCATTCGGACAAAAAAATAGCCACTCACTGAGTGGCTTGATATCAAAGTCACATTTATAAAATCGGCAATGAAAATATTTTTATTTCTTTCTTCCAAATTCACCTTTAAGTTTCATTCAAATATAAATCGTGTCACTAACTTATCCAATTCCACCTTAGTTAAATACACTTAACGAAAAGTTAACCTGACAAAAGTGGTATTTAAACTAAGATTTGTTATAATTGCAGTGAAAATTAATCTGTTCTTAATAAAGGGCTTCGTCTCCGGTTACGATTGTATGCGTGAAGACTTCGCCCGTTCGAGAAGGATATTTTGAAAAATAAATTAACTATTTTTTTAACTAATCAATCCACTCAAAAACCACTCTTTTTTTTCATTAATATTTCACAATTATTCCATTTAATAAATGACTAAAAAACCAAAGATTATCTTTGGTTTTTTAGTCATTTATTAAATGGAATAATTGTGAA
>CAZVFM010000449.1:0-1614 GCA_964626095.1 uncultured Roseivirgaceae bacterium
TCCCTAAAATTAATACTTTCTTAATTTTACCAACAATCACAAATTCTTTTTGTACTATAATTTCAGGTTGACAATTAGTGATTAATAATATGGTTGTTAGTAAAATTATAAATTGGAATGAGCTTAATCTATACACTTGCAGAATGTTGGAAGTTAAACGAATGCCGCTTGATTTTTAATTAAATAAATATAATGTCTTTCTATTAAATCTTCAAAATCACTTTAATTCTTAATGATTTGAAAAACTATGGAGTAGGCCATTAATTATCGCTTTGATTTTTCATTACTCCTAGCTATCGGGGATAATGCACTACAGTTTGAAGTGTTACAAATAGTGAAGTATAAGCTATGATTTCAGTAAATCGCTTCATTTTTAATAGTTTAAAGTTAGACGTTTTGTCTAAATCTCTAACTGTCCAGTTTTCGGGGGATCTTACACCAATAGGACCATTAATAGGGGCAAAAGATGTTATAACAGGAGAGTCTTCAGTTTGGGCATAAAGTGAAATGGTCTGTGGTAACGCTCCTAAAATGATGATAGATTGGGTCTTCAATTTCATAAACAGATAGCTATTCAGATCCATTTATTTTCACACATACCAGGAGACCTGATGCCAAGAAGCAATGATTAATGTCATACGGAATTTGAATTGTGATCATTTTGCCCGACATAGTATGATTTTCTTTAAGATGAATGAAACATGAGTCTTTAGTATTTTGATCACAGTGAGAGTAAATAATTATTTTTGATACGTGGTTGTCAGAGCGCAAATTGAACCATCCGAATGAGTCTGGCTTAAATTGAAAAGTCTATATTTGCCTCATTTTTAAATGACTAGCTAACAGTATAAAATTAACGTTGATGAACCTGATAGTATTCCCTTTCCACAGCATGAGGAAAAATCAGAAGGATGGATTTCGGAATAGAGATGGCCATTTTATAGAGAGTTTTGCAGCAAGTTCGCATGTTGGAAAAGTTGTTGTTGTAAATCGACCTACAACTTTTGCTGAAGTAGCATATGCTCGGATCACCTGGAAAACCAAGGGTAATGTTATTAAAAGCACAAGTCAGGCAAGATTGGTTCAGCTTTCGGACAAACTCTTTAGCATAGACTACCTTTCTCATGATATTGTAGGAAATCTTTTAAAAGGAAAGACCTGGTTTTGGCAGGCTTATTCCAATCCTGAATTCATCAATTTTATTAAGGAATGTTTAGATTTTCTAGATGTGAAATCATATAGTTGCACCTACCACAATGTCTACGCTTCTTCCGCTGCAGGTTTACTAAAAGCTGATGTTGAGTTATTTGATGCATTTGATAATTGGTTGAAGTTCCCAATGTTTCAAAATATTCATAGTTCCATTCGGAAGGGCTATGCGCAATTTTCAGCAAAGGCTCATTTGTGGATTACTAACTCTGAAGAAAATAAAGCCTTCTTTGAAAAGGAGTTTGGTGTTAAGAATTGTAGTGTTATAAACAACGGGGTTGATAAAGAACGATTTTCACCGAATTTACCTATGCCACATGACCTGAAAAACCTAAACAGGCCCATTATCGGTTTTGGAGGGACGATTACACATTTATTTGACGAGACTCTCTTTAACAAAGTTGT
>CAZVFM010000450.1:0-1610 GCA_964626095.1 uncultured Roseivirgaceae bacterium
AAAGCCCCATGGCGCCAGAGACAAGCATGTTGATTAAAGACATGTCGGCCTGGCAAATATGGAGTAAATACATTCGTTACATCGGAGCAGGCGCAGTAACTTTTGGTGGTGTAATCACTTTGATAAAAACTTTTCCCACCATTATCAGCGCATTTAAAGATTCAGTTAAGGATTTCAGAGCAAACTCCGGAGGAAATGGATCTGCTGTAACTGAAAGAACTGCCAAAGACCTTCCACTTACCTATATCATTATTGGTTCATTGGTATTGGTTGGTTTAATGACTGTACTGCCCAACATTCCAACAAATTTATTGTCCGCTTTCATGATAGTCGTGTTCGGATTCTTCTTTGTTACCGTGGCTTCGCGCATTGTAGGATTGATAGGTTCCTCATCAAGCCCGGTTTCGGGCATGACCATCGCTACACTTATGGCCACCTCATTGATTTTTATTGCCATTGGCTGGACAGGTGAAGTATACCAACCCATTGCTTTGGTGGTGGGTTCTATTGTTTGCATTGCAGCAGCTAATGCAGGGGCAACATCACAAGATTTAAAAACAGGATTCCTGGTAGGAGCAACCCCTTATAAACAACAAATAGGAGAATTGATCGGTGTATTGGCGGCTACTTTGGTAATTGGTTATACCATTTTATTGTTAAACGATACATTGGGTATTGGCCCTGCCACAGCCGAGCACCCCAATCCATTACCTGCGCCACAAGCCACCTTAATGGCAACAGTTATTAAAGGTTTGCTCAGCCAGAATTTACCCTGGGCACTGGTGCTTACGGGTATGGGTATTGCGGCTGTAGTTGAATTGTGCGGAGTGAGTTCATTAGCTTTTGCCGTGGGCGCTTATCTTCCTTTAGCTACAACATCTCCAATTTTTGTTGGGGGCTTAATCAAGTGGTTGGTTGATAAGTGGTACAACAGAAAATCAGAAAAATCAGAAGTAAGTTCAGGTGCACTCTTTGCTTCCGGATTGATTGCCGGTGGAGCCTTAACGGGTATTCTTGTTGCTGTGTTGATTGGTTCCAACATTCAAACTGCTGAAGGCCCTCAATCTATTATTGGATGGATACATACAGGGGTACACAATATCTTACCTGAAGGAGGTAATTTAATTGCCCTGATCATGTTTATTGTGCTGGCAGTGGTATTGTTCAATTTTGCCAGAAAGAGGCTGGAAGGATAGTCTCAGTTGACGATGGCTCCAGCCTATTCGCTATGTTCGGCCGCGTTCAGGTCAATGATGGCTTTTAATTTATTTACCGCCAAAGTTTCACGTTCATCTACTTTACCATCGGCATGGATGATGTCGAACATGTCGCGGTAAACTTTGTACTTCTGTGAAAATTTAATATTTGTGAAATAATCAAAGGTATTTTTGATGAGTTCATTCAAATCTGAATGATTGACCGAGTTGTATTCTTTTTCTGCTTTTTCCAACCTTGACTGGTGTTCGGCTTCCGGAAAAAGTTTATGCATTTTTTCCAGTATGATCTCCCTTTCTTTGGGATGAAACTCCCCATCGGCATAAGCCATATGCACATAAAGGAAGAGCACGAAATCGCTGAAATGGCTGTGAATTACATTGTTGCCCATAGAC
>CAZVFM010000451.1:0-1587 GCA_964626095.1 uncultured Roseivirgaceae bacterium
TTTGGTTTTCGCATATAACCAGCCAAAAAGATTGAACAGGATCAGCAGGGTGTGGAAGATCAGGAAGAAGTAATGGAGCGTATAGAGTAATAAAGGTGGCATGCAGTACGGATGCTCAGTTACATTTATTAGGTGTGCAAACTAAACAATGGTAAGCCTTCATTGCGGTATGGCTTCAACCAAAATTTCATTTCCCGCTTTGTCATAGTATGTGCAGGTCATTTTATCCATACGAATTACCCATTTTTCAATACCAGATTTTGCACAATCCTTACAAAATGTTGGGAAATCGGTTTTGCCTTGTTGATGCGCTTTCAAGTCAGCTTTAAATTGTTCAGGATTTGGGTTTACGGTAACAGCCAATGCGTTATACCTGGCTCCAGTCGATGTTTTGTATGCATTGGCTCCATAATAATCTGAATTGCCATTTGATACAAAAGTTTCATAGTGTGTTACGCCTAACTTTTTGATGTCCTGAATGAAGGCCGGGAAATCCGCACCTGATTTAACCTTGCTGTGCGCTTCTTTGATTTGTTCTAGTGTAAACATAGAGTCTTCCAATTAAACATGAGATGGGTTGAGCTACCTTTGACAGTCGCAGTAGTTAGTGCGAATATAAATTAAATGCACCTTTTAATAAGCCTTCTTAACAGGTTTCGTGGAAGCCACTTTCTTGCTAACGCGGGAGAAATTCTCCTCTAGTTTTATGTTTTCGCAGGTACATATCATCAAATCATACCGTGCTTTCATCAACTCCGGATAGGGTTACGTGAATTGACCCACGTGGAATAGCGTTGGTCAGCATACTTTTCAGTCGTAATTAACCAATCACAAAAATTATGATTATGAAAAAGCTATTCTTTCTGTCTATGGCTATGGTGTGGGTACTTTGTGCATGTGAAACTGAGCCTGACGTTAAACTTAATGAACAAGCAATCGTGGAACAGACGTTAATTGAAATTGACAAGAACCACGAGATACTGGTAGCCGCCTACAAGGGTTTAAATGAGACTGCCACTAAAGAGGCAATTATATTTTGCCGTAAATCAGGTGAGGATAAAGCTGGATTTGTGGCCATGATGTATGAAAAGAGCAATGAAGCTTTTGAAAAGGCGGTTACACAAAAACACGGAGAAGCATCCGTTGACTTTTTCTTAAAGATACCACCAATTGAGGGTGAGTCGCTTGAAGAAACGAAAGCCATGTTGATACAGGAAAATTCAGTTGAAGCCTACCGGGAGGCTGTGCTTAAGCGGTTAAAGGAGAAAAGTGCTGGCACAGAACAGTGGTACATCATGAAAAACCTTCTGCTCAATAACAGTAACCACCCCGCTCCGGCAGAGCAATTTTCAATGAATTACGAAGAAATAAAGAGTGCCACGAAGCTGGCCGATATCCTGTTAGACCTTAAATTATCCGATCAGCAACGTACCCAGGCTTTGGAAGATGCGCGTGACATCGCACAGCTACCGCCCGTTCCCGTAGCCTTGTTACTACCGGCTATTCAAAAAGTAAGAGAGAGTGCCAACGCTACAGAAGCTGAGGAGTTGTACCAGCAGTGGCTTGATACAGAAGTAATCCCTACCA
>CAZVFM010000452.1:0-1583 GCA_964626095.1 uncultured Roseivirgaceae bacterium
ATGTTCATTTCAAAAAATCGAACTGTTTGACTAAAAATATCACTCAGTATTGGGCTGAGTGTAAGTTATTAAGCATGAATGCCTTGCTATTAAGCCATTCATTGAAAATGACCTGTAAAGGTAGAAAATTTCAAAGGAATACCTTATCTATTCGTTTCCCCTCAACTACAGCCGGCCGGCCACCCAACTTTTATCCAAAAAGCCTTTAATATCAAAAATAACCCCATTTTGGACTTTTATTTTGCTTAAATCAATAGCCTTGAATGTTTCATGCCCTACAGCCAACACTATGGCGTGGTAAGTATTGTCAAGGCTTTTTTTCAGGGTGAGTCCATATTCATGCATCACTTCTTCTGCATCCGCTTCAGGATCAAAAATATCCACTTCCGTTCCATAGCCCTTTAACTCATTAATTACATCTACAACTTTACTGTTCCTGATGTCAGGGCAGTTCTCCTTAAACGTGATTCCTAAAATCAAAATCTTTGATTGAAAAATCGGGAGTTCATTCTTGGCCATTAACTTGATTACCCTGCTGGCTATATGTGCCCCCATGTTGTCGTTGATTCTTCTTCCAGCCAGGATAACCTCGGGGTGATAGCCGAGGCTTTCTGCTTTGTAGGTGAGGTAATACGGATCAACACCAATGCAATGCCCGCCCACCAACCCAGGTTTGAAGGGAAGAAAATTCCATTTGGTACTCGCAGCATCCAATACTTCATGTGTATCAATGCCGATACGTTCAAAGATCATAGCAAGCTCATTTACAAAAGCAATGTTGATATCGCGCTGAGCATTCTCAATTACCTTCGCAGCTTCTGCCACTTTAATGGATGAGGCTTTATGTGTTCCTGCAGTGATAATTTCCCGATACAAAGTATCTACCTTCTCAGCAATTTCTGGTGTACTTCCGCTCGTTACTTTTTTAATAGTGTTTACACGATGCAGTTTATCTCCGGGATTAATTCTTTCCGGAGAATAACCGCAATAGAAATCAACATTAAATTTTAATCCGCTTTCTTTCTCGAGTATGGGCACGCAAACCTCTTCTGTGCAACCAGGGTAAACGGTCGATTCATAAATAACTATATCTCCCCTTTTTAAAATCTTGCCAACACTTGTACTGGAACTTTGTAAGGGACGAAGATCCGGCTTCTTGAATTCGTCAACAGGCGTTGGGACTGTTACGATAAATATCTTTGCTTCTCTGATATCTTCCAGTTGATCTGTGAAGCTAAGCTTAGATGCAGTTTTTAATTCATCTGCATCAACTTCTTTGGTGTGATCTATACCTGATTTAAGTTCAGCTATTCTTTTTTTATTGATGTCGAATCCTATTACCTCTCTTACTTTTCCAAACTCAACAGCCAGTGGTAATCCAACATATCCTAAGCCTATGACAGCTATCTTTTCCATTATACTTATTTTACTTTATAAAATTCTTTATACCAGGTTACGAAATTTTCAATTCCTTTTTCAATTGAAGTGTTGGGTTTGAATCCAACGTCTTGCATCAGGTCATTCACATCTGCAAAAGTTTCGGGCACATCACCATCTTGAAGTGGCATAAAATTCTTTATTGC
>CAZVFM010000453.1:0-1566 GCA_964626095.1 uncultured Roseivirgaceae bacterium
TATCACACGCGCTTACCAGTCAGATGAGATTTCTAAAGTTGCCAGCATCAAGTATGTGGGTATTATCTACGCAGTCATTTTGGGATACTTCCTTTTCGGAGAAGCTTTCACACTTGAAGCACACCTGGGGATGCTAGTGGTGCTTGCAGGGGTTATCGGGAATGTGTGGTATAAACATTGGAGAGAAACCTGAGTAGGCAGTTGGCAGTATGCAGTAGGCAGGCGTTTTAATTTACTGCCTACTGCTAACGGATTACTGCTTACTTAAAAACTAAGCTCCCAACTTTTCAATCAAATCTGCAACACGTGCTGAGTAACCTGCTTCGTTATCATACCAACCTACAACTTTAGCCAGGTTGCCATTTACTGAAGTTAGTTCTGCATCGAAAATACAAGAGTAAGAATTGCCTACAATATCAATAGATACAATTGGATCCTCTGTATATTGAAGTATTCCTTTCATCGCTCCATCAGCAGCTTTCTTCATAGCTGCATTGATCGCCTCTTTGGTAGTTTCCTTTTTAAGTACCACCGTTAGATCAGTCAGCGAACCATCAGGAATGGGTACGCGCAGGGCGATACCATCGAGTTTGCCTTTAAGTTGTGGTAATACGAGGCCTACTGCTTTGGCTGCACCGGTTGAGGTGGGTACAATACTCACTGCTGCAGCTCTTGCTCTTCGCAGATCGCTATGCGGTGCATCTTGCAATCGTTGATCGGCAGTATAAGCATGTATGGTAGAAATATATCCTTTTTCAATCCCAAAGGTATCATCAAGTACTTTTGCCATAGGGGCCAGGCAATTGGTGGTACAAGAGGCATTGGAAACTATTTTTTCTGAGCCTGTAAGGATATTCTCATTCACCCCCAAAACCACAGTTGGAATATTACCTTTTGCAGGAGCGGAGATGACTACTTTTTTGGCACCAGCTGTAATGTGCGCGCCTGCTCCGGCTTCATCCACAAATCTTCCGGTTGATTCAAGAACCACATCCACATTCAATTTTGCCCAGGGTAATTTTGCTGGATCTTTCTCAGCGAAGATGTTGATTTTCTTACTGTTAATTATTAGAGCATCAGCCGATGCTTCAACAGTACCTTTGAAAGGTCCGTGTACTGAATCGTATTTTAATAAGTGCGCCAAAGTCTTGGTATCTGTGATATCATTGATGGCAACAACTTCAATATTTTTCTTTTCCAGCAAAGCCTTAAGTGAAAGCCTGCCGATGCGTCCGAAACCGTTAATGGCTACTTTGATCATTGTTAAATAGGGTTTTAATTGTAATGCGCAAAAATACAAGTCTGATGGCCTAAAACAAACTCGTTTGGTCAATAGGTATTAGGACTTATGCATTAGTTTTTGCTGTTCTTTAATAAATCTAAATTTTGAAGGATCAATGTCTAATGCCCAATGCCTACTTTTATTAAATTGCCTCATTGTTATATCATTTCAATTTAAATAAGGATGAAAGCCTATCTCGATCTTCTTCAACATATTTTGGATCACGGAACAGAGAAAACCGACCGCACAGGAACGGGGACCATCTCTGTTTTTGGCTACCAGAT
>CAZVFM010000454.1:0-1564 GCA_964626095.1 uncultured Roseivirgaceae bacterium
CCATTTTGCGCAACCCACATAAACTTCAAAATCAGTTTTTGATTTATTGGCCTTTAGTATACTGGTTGTATCGGGGTGATCCGATGGAAGTGTGAAGTCGACTTCTCCTGGATAAGGTATTTGTCCGAATTTCATTTTCTTATAAGTGAGAAAGTCCGAGTTCAGGCCTCATCCCTTGAATGGGCCTGAAAAACTGAAGGATACGTTCAAAATCAGCTTCCTGATCATCGGAAGCAAAAAATGGCTCAGTAAAAATGGCTTGTTTATTTTTAAAATCAAGTGCTGCCATTACAATGGGCACTTGCGCTTTTTTAGCTATGTGATAGAAGCCCGTACGCAGTTTATCTACTTTTTTTCTTGTTCCCTCAGGTGAAAGTGCGATGGAGAATTCATCTTTTGAATTAAAAATTTTAACTACCTCATCCACCATATTTTTATTGTTGCTTCGATCGACCGGGTAGCCACCCAGCCACCTGAATAAAAAACCAAATGGTGGTTTGAACAGTTCTTTCTTGCCGAGGTAATTAGCCCTCACTTTGAGTGAAGACCTTATTAACACGCCAATAATAAAATCCCAATTACTGGTATGAGGTGCTACAATAACAACGCATTTTTTCAGATAGTATGGATATTCCCCTACCACTTTCCATCCTAAAAGCTTGAGAATAAATTTTGAAATAAAACTAAACATCAGGTAAAAATAGAATTATGCCCCGAATGTAGTGCTAAAAATTATCTGTGAACCTTGGGTTTACAAAATTATTCAACATTGATCCAAAGCGATAACTGATTCCAAAATAAGTTCCAAAATTATATCCGGATGCCAATTGTCTTCTTCTTGATAAAACATCCTCAACACTTGTACCTCCTTTTGGTATAAACACCTGGTTACGAGTTAGTCCTCCAAAAGCATAGGTCCAAAAAGATAAATTTCCGGTTAAACGTACTTCTGCCTGAATATTGATTTCAAGACTCATCTGCTTTAAATCATGAAAGAAGGCATCATAATAAATACTGCTGCTAAGTGTTCCCCATTTTTGATTAAAGCTTGTAACGATACGAGCTGACTGACCTAATAAATTTTCATTCATCTTATTGTAAATAGTTTCCTCGTAATAATTATTGTGTCTTAAATCGAACCCATATCCAATAGCAAAGTATTTATTATTCACATCTTTATAGGGGAAAATATTGTACTCTATTGCAGGTATATATCTAAACGAATTTTGAATATTTGAGAATGTACTGTTACGAAGGAAAAAATAATATCCATAAGACCAATGATCTGATATAGACTTTACCAGCGTGTGATTAATATTATAATTGGTATTTAAAACTGTAAAGCTTTCCTCTTCCCCATCTTCATTTTCATATTTAAATACTGATCTATTCTTTCCTGTTGAAAACCTGAAGTCTATTCTGGTTTGTTCGGTTGTACGATTAGCAGAAAAATTTCCATTAAGATTTGTATTAAGATAATTTTGATCAGCTTCAATATTGCCGTTGGCTCCTAACCTAAATACCCAGTAGTTCCAGTTATCAGTGGTATCTTCCATTTTCTCTT
>CAZVFM010000455.1:0-1564 GCA_964626095.1 uncultured Roseivirgaceae bacterium
TTGTGAACCGGATAGTCCTGGGTCTCGGACTTGAAATAACGACAGAAGAAATTAAGGGATACAACTATTAGAAGTCCTGCCACCACATAAGTGGTGGCAGGACTTTTTTATTTAAGCACTCCTAATTCTTTACCAACTGCTGTAAATGCCTGAATGGCTTTATCCAGATGATGCCTTTCATGCCCTGCAGAAATCTGCACGCGTATACGCGCCTGACCTTTAGGGACCACAGGAAAGAAAAACCCAATCACATAAATTCCTTTTTGCAATAAGGCATCAGCAAATTTTTGTGCAAGCGGTGCATCATACAACATTATGGGTACAATGGCATGCTCGCCAGGCTTGATATCAAAACCTGCCTTGGTCATTTCTGTGCGGAAATACTTTGTGTTTGATTCCAGTTTATCGCGTAATTCTGTAGTTGCCGAAAGCATGTTAAACACTTCTATAGATGCACCCACAATGGCTGGCATTAATGTATTTGAAAACAAATACGGTCTTGAACGCTGACGCAATAATTCAATAACCTCTTTATTGCCTGAAGTAAATCCACCCGATGCTCCGCCTAATGCTTTGCCTAAAGTACCTGTAATGATATCCACACGACCCATTACATTTCTGAATTCATGCACACCCCTTCCGGTTTTTCCCATAAAGCCTGTGGAGTGGCATTCATCGCTCATCACCAAAGCCTGATACTGATCTGCCAGGTCACAAATCTTATCTAACTGTGCAATGGTACCGTCCATAGAGAACACGCCATCAGTTACTATCATGATTTGTTTTGCCCCAGCAGTTCGCGCTTCTTTTAATCTTTCTTCCAGATCGGCCATGTCGTTATGCTTATAACGATAGCGCATGGCTTTGCATAAACGCACGCCATCAATAATCGAAGCATGGTTCAGTTCATCAGAAATGATGGCATCTTCAGCGCCCAACAATGGTTCAAATACACCACCATTCGCATCAAAAGCTGCGGCATATAATATAGTGTCTTCCATGCCAAGGAAGTCGGAGATTTTTTGTTCGAGTTCTTTATGTATGTCTTGCGTTCCACAAATAAATCGTACGGATGACATACCGAAGCCATGTGTATCAATCGCTTTCTTTGCAGCTTCGATTACGCGTGGGTGAGAGGAAAGTCCGAGATAGTTATTTGCACAAAAATTAATTACTTCTTTTCCATCAGAAGTTTTTATGTCTGCACCTTGTGGTGTGGTAATGATTCTTTCTTTCTTAAACAATCCTGCCTCTTTAATGACAGCCAATTCTTTCTCTAACACTGGTTTCAATGTATCGTACATGCTTATTTAAATTTTGGTCTGGGTTTCATTAATGGTTTTGCTGCCGGTTTGGGAGCATCATCTGCTGTACTTGCTGCCGGCATTTCTTTTAATGGATATTTTCTTCTTATCGGATTGATCAGATACAATTTCTGAGCTGTAAAACTATTAGGATGAACCTCGTTAAACAAAGTACTGAACTCTTGCCATCGCTCAGGCTCATATTGCCTGAAAGCAGCCGAATCAATTTTTTTAGATACCAGATAAGCTTCAAAATCCAT
>CAZVFM010000456.1:0-1564 GCA_964626095.1 uncultured Roseivirgaceae bacterium
AACACTCAATGAGAAAAATCAGTCAAATTTAAATCTTCTTCGAACCCAGTTCGAAACAGAGAAGAAAGAACTTCAGGTGGCTGAACAGCAACTAAAATTAAAACAAAACCAATGGCTTATCATTTTCCAGTCCATCATATTGGTCTTGGTGGTGGTTATTGTGATCATCTGGCGTAAGCAAAGCGAAATCAAAAAGCAAAAAGAGTTGGCCCAACGTGAAAAATTTTTTCAGCAACAACTCACCGAATCTGTTATTGCTTCGCAGGAAAAGGAACGGGCCAGATTTGCTAAAGATCTGCATGATGGGTTTGGTCAGCTAATTTCAACCGTCCGGTTGTTTGTTAACCAATCTACCGAACAATGGAAAAAATCTGCCACTGATCTTCTTGATCAAATGCATCTTGAAATACGCAACATAGCTTTTGCCCTACTGCCCAATACATTAGTAAATGAAGGATTAATAAGTGCCCTGAAAGAACTTGCGAATCGGTTGAATCAATCCAGTACAATGAAAATTCAAGTAATCTCCATAGAAATGGATACCCGTTTACCTGATACTCTGGAGGTGTCACTTTACCGTGTTTGCCAGGAATGGATTAACAATATTCTTAAACACGGAAAAGCAGATACCATCATGGTGCAGCTTGTACGGCATGACCAAACGCTCTCCCTACTCATTGAGGATAATGGCAATGGATTTGATACTGCATTACTTGAGGAAAGCAAGGGATATGGCTGGAGAAATATTCGTTCCCGCGTTCAATTACATCAGGGTTCAGTATTTATTGAATCAGGCAGCGGCAGAAAGGGCAGCAGCCTTATTGTTGAATTACCATTGCCCTCTAATTTCTACTATGAAAGTAGCCTGACATGAAAATTGTATTGGTTGATGATCATCGAATTGTAGTAGACGGACTAAGTCAACTGCTTGATCATGCTTATGATGTTGTAAGCTTTTCCGATCCGCTTGAAGCGCTACGTCATATTCAAAACAATCCTGCAGACTTACTCATTACCGATTATGAAATGCCAGGGTTAAGCGGTATTGATCTTTTTGTGAAGGCCAAAGAAGCACAACCCCTTCTGAAAGGACTCCTGCTAAGCATGCATGATGAAGCAAGTGTGGTCAAAAAATCAATTAAGGCGGGGCTGCACGGTTATTTACTCAAAAATGTAAGTAGGCAGGAATTGAATACTGCCTTGGAGAAAATAAATAAAGGGCATACCTACATTAGTGCTGAACTCACCAGCAGAGTGCTGGAAGAAACGTCAGTTCTTCTCTCTGAACGGGAAACGGAAGTACTCCAACTTATCCTGAAAGAATACACGAATAAGCAAATCGCTGACACCCTCCACCTCAGTGAGCGTACTGTGGAAACGTATCGAAAAAACCTTTTCCGAAAAGCCAACACCAATAATATTGTTGGACTAATCAAGTTTGCATTCCTCAATAAGTTAGCCTAAAACCTCCGTACCAGTACGCTAGCCATTTTGAGGGAAATCCGGTACAGACGCTGCATTTATCTCCGGTAGTTTTGACTTATTAAATAAAACTAATCTAAAA
>CAZVFM010000457.1:0-1558 GCA_964626095.1 uncultured Roseivirgaceae bacterium
TATCCTCGATTTCCTTGTCGGATCGACTGATGAAGTACTCGAAAAATCTCTGGTGTAGAAGATTTCCGATATTCAAAAACTACCTGAGGATAAGAAAAATGTCGTAATGACGTTGATTGATACCTTCCTCAAGCAAACCAAATTGCAGGCTATCATGTAAAAAGCCCCTGATTTCTCCGAGGCTAATTTCTTTTTAGTTCTGACTTAATGTCAAATTGTTTTTCCCAACCAGCTTCTTTTTTTGAACCTTCCATACTTCATTATTAAAATACATATACTCTTCATTTTGAAGCCGTATCGTAAGAATCAAATTATTCTTTTCAGGGTTAGATAACAAATATTCATAATGAGTTCCTAAATAATTTATGGTCAATGATTTCAAATTAGTAATTTCATAGCTACCATAGCCATTTTCGTCTACACTAAATCCCTTAATATTCTCCCTATTCAAGGTGATTGCCGCATAAGAAAGAGGCTTTCCAGTCTCGTCAATAAGCTTAACGCTTATTGATTCTGTCGAAGAATCAAACTCTTCAATATAATCTATCACTCCTGTTTGGAAGGATTTATCACTTTTCAATACTAATTCCTTTTGATTAGACCAGTACCAAGTTCCATAACTTGAAGCATCAATTAGCTCACCCTTCAAATGATAATCAAAAGTTCCATCTTGATTTATTATGAGACTATGCTTAACCATCGACTTTTTATCTGACGAATAATTACCAACAATATTTTTCATTGGGTTACACGCAAACGTGCTCATCAATATTATATAATATGCATATTTCTTACCCATGAGTTATTTATAATTTAATTTCCAGTCACGATAATACTCAGGAGTAGGCTTGCCAGAACTGAATGACCTAGCAGTTCTTGCTCTCAACTGTTGCCCCATTGAAGGTGCACCACTAAATGCAGCAGCAGGAGTATTTAATGTCAGCTGTGTTGTTCTTGAACTAATACTGCTGTAATCTCTTTTTAAATCTGACAGAGAAGGATTGAGAGGATAGCCAAACATCGATCCCCGGGCATAGGCCTCTACTTCGTCTTGCAAATCATAAAGACTTCCTCCCGTTTTCCCTGTTGCACCAAAAGACAATGCTCCTGTTTCAAATTGGAAGGCATGTTTTAATTCGTGAGCAAGTGCACCTGCATTATAACTATCTTTTATATTCACATTAACTGCATCAGTACCCACATCATATAGGACATTACCACCAGCACCTGAGCCCACATCAGATGATGATGTATAGATATTGTATACCTGACCGGATGCTTCTAATGTATTTAACTCGCTTAATACTTCCCCATATGATCTTGCCGAGGCACTTGCCTTGCCAGCCCTTTCAGTAAGACGAGCAGCCTTCTTATCCTTTCCAGAAGCAAGAACGGAGGCAGCTTTGCTTTTTAATGATTCCGCACGACTATTTAATGAACTGATTTTGTCATTTACACCATCTCGGAATTTATTAAAGACATCTTTACCATCTCCAATTTGCATCCCATCTGGATCAATAAATATTATTGGGTTGTTAGCTACATAAGCATAGGGGCT
>CAZVFM010000458.1:0-1558 GCA_964626095.1 uncultured Roseivirgaceae bacterium
GGAACAAAGGTCGGTGAGACAACGTCATTGGAAAAGAAATCCAAAAAAGAAATGTCGGAAAAAATTGAGTTAATCACTCACCTAGGAATTCAACATACTCAGCTCAATTTTTCAGCTTTGAATTTGAAATATTCTCTACCTAGTCCAACTAAACTCATTGTTGTAAAAAATATTTTGAATGTAAAATTTCCGTCCATGCCAGTCCAAAACCATACTAGCAAAATTGCAATACAACAAGCTTGCACCCTTAGTTGTAGCATACCTTTCAGACTAAAAATAAAGCGGGTAGCCAGGTAAAAAACAATTAGAAACGCTATGACCAAGAGGATTTCCATTCGTATTTCGCGAGTATTTACTCCATTAAACAGCATCTCAATTTAGTAATTTCAATTATCACATCAAATAAAAAAGGCCGGCAAAAAAACCGACCTCTTTAATAAATCTAAAATCCTCAATCAAAATTCTAAAATCAGAGCCCTCCTACCCGTTTATCTTTTGGATACTTCACTTCGTATTTATACACGAACTTTTGCGATTCGCTTGGTTTGAGATTTACTTGCCAGTTTAACATACCGGTATCTTTGTTGTGCTTGGCCCCCGCTAAATCAATTACCGTAATTTCGATGTCTTTGTTTTTTGAAACCGGAAGCTGATCTTCAATGATCAACTGAAGCGATTCATTCTTACCGTTTCTAATGCTGATCTCCCATGCATAGCTTTCGCGCTGCGAAGCTCCAATAGTTGCGCGTGAGGTAAAATCTTTGAGTTTCTCTCTCTTCACCACTATGCGCTTATCACGACCTAAAGAAACACGCAAAGTATCCTTAATATTTGAAGGGTCAATATAAGAATTGCCTACAAAAGTCCCTTCAAAAAACACACTAGCTTCACCCGGTAAAAGATCGTATGCTTCCCATCCGATGATTTTGGCAAGCAGAAATGCATCCGCATCCAGCTTAGGCGTGACTGCATATACATAACTGGCATCCATATCAAATTTTCGAATGTCAATTAAAGTAGGTTTACGCGATGAACTTACTGTATAGGGCAAGCTGATATCAAACTCTGTATTCAAAGTAGTTTGCAGCGGATTTACAAACTGTGCCGTACTGCTCACTTCTTCCATCGCTTCATCAGCCATTAAATTTGATTTCACAGCAGTAGGCGCGGCTCTTACCTGACGATCACTGTAATAAGCATTCATCTGTTCAAAATCTATAAACCATGTATACAACTCTGGCTTAACCCCACCTAAGGTGGGGTTGCCGGTAGACAATTTCAATCGCACATTGTTCCATTCTTCCCCGGTATTTTGGTACACATTGGCTTTGTAATTCAATTGCATAGGCGATTGGGTATTGATCGCCCGTAAATCATAAATTGGCGTCCAACCGGCATTGCTTACTAAATAATTCATTTCCAGTTCTACATTGGTAGCCGCATTGGCACTAACACTTACTACAATTTCGCTGGTGTTTCTTTTGTACAAATCGTTCTGCTCGTTGAATTGCTTTTGCAAAATTGTCATACGCTCTTTGTACTTTTTTATTTTCTCGTC
>CAZVFM010000459.1:0-1129 GCA_964626095.1 uncultured Roseivirgaceae bacterium
TGAAACCTATTATCGCAAAGCAAAGAATGATGAGGTAGGTGACTTTTATTCTTTTACTAAGTATTTTCATATCAGTGCTTGATAATCATACCATCACTCATTTCTATAACACGATCAGACTTACGCGCAAACTCTTCATCATGCGTTACAGCAATAATGGTTTGGTGCTGCGTGCGGGCAAGTTCTTTCAGCATTTCAAAAACAATATCTGAATTATGAGAGTCAAGATTTCCTGTGGGTTCATCTCCCATGATAATCGTTGGATCATTGATAAGCGATCGTGCAATCGCTACGCGTTGCTGTTGTCCTCCAGATAATTTATTGGCGCGCTTACTTGCCTGATCTTTCACGCCTAATAATTCAAGCTTTTCAATGGCGCGTACTTCAATTTCTTCACGCGAATATCTTTCTAATTTTAATGCAGGTAGCATTACATTTTGCAAAGCAGTAAATTCCGGGAGCAAATAGTGAAACTGAAATACAAAACCTATATGTTCATTACGAAAAGCAGCGAGTTCATTCTGACTTCTTCCCGTTAATCTTTCTCCTGCAATTTCCAGTTCTCCTTCGAAATCTGTATCCATGGTCGATAGGATATACATCAGCGTAGATTTTCCGCATCCTGATTTTCCAACCAATGAAAGAAACTCTCCTTTTTTAACAGCAAGGTCTATGTCTTTAAGTACCTGAAACTTTACAGGATCAAAAAAGTACTTATTTACTTTATGTGTTTTTAAAACGTAATCGCTCATTGTCCTCTGATGATTTCAATCGGGTCTATTTTAGCTGCTTTTCTGGATGGCATGTAACCGGCAACAGCGGTTGTGCTTACACCAAAAACAATCCCAATAACATAATACTTAATGGCAAAATTTACCGGCATGTGATCAAGACTAACTACATCGCCACCATCAAAGGGTGCCTGGGCAATAAGCGATGAAAGTAAAAAGCCGATGGCAAGTCCCATAATGCTGCCGATTAATCCGATCACCATGGATTGTATCATAAAAATATTGCGCACATCAAAACCGGCAAAGCCCATAGCTTTCAGTATGGCGATGTCTTTCATCTTATTATAGATGGTCATATTCAAAATGTTATAAATACCAAATCCTGCTACCAATAAAAT
>CAZVFM010000459.1:1139-1553 GCA_964626095.1 uncultured Roseivirgaceae bacterium
CCGCCACAATCAATAAGGTGATAGAAACTGAGTAGGTCATGATATTTCTGATGATTACTCCGGTGAGAAATGTTGCATTGGCAGTTTCCCAATCTTCAGCCTGATAGCCAAAGGTGGCCTGGTATTCTTTGGCAACTTCTTTGGCGCTGTTGATATCATATAATTTGATATTGATATCTGTAATATAGGATTGGTCTTTGCCTAAAATTCTTTGCACCGTACCGAGGTTCGCATAACTGATCACATTATCGAAAGTGCCAATGCCCATTTGAAATATGCCGACAACCTTCAGGTTCATAGTTACACCTTCTGGTGTGGTGATTAATACCCTATCGCCAACGGTTACACTTAATTTTTTTGCCAAACCACTGCCCATGATTATGCCATCTGTTGAGGTGTTAAGATCTTCGAGCT
>CAZVFM010000460.1:0-1538 GCA_964626095.1 uncultured Roseivirgaceae bacterium
CATCCGCGATTGGCCCACATGCTTTTGTCAGCGAAAGAACAAAATAAGGAGAGCTTATCCCTGGCTACCGACATTGCTGCTTTGCTGGAAGAGCGTGATCCTTTACCGAAAGAGGCCGGTGCCGATTTAGCCTTGCGTGTAGATGTGTTGAGAAAGTGGAGAGGCGGTAACCGGGTGAATGCGACTTTAAATGTGCTAGATCGAATTGAGCAATTGGCAAAGAATTGGCGCAGAATTTTTCAAATGGAAGTTGATAATGCTTTTGTGGCCGATCAGCAAATTGGTGCATTGTTATGGGCAGCTTATCCTGAACGTGTAGCGCAGCAAGTGAAAGCAAATGCCGAACGTTATAAACTCATGAATGGTAGGCAGGCATCCCTACCAAAACAAGATGCACTTACGCGCGAAGCGTTTTTAGTAATTGCACAATTGGATGCAGGCATGAATGAAGGAAAGATTTTTCTAGCCGCGGCTATTGATAAAAATGATTTGGAAAAGCAGGCCAATTCACAAGCATTAGTACGCTGGGATGAAACACGCGAAATGATTGCTGCTGCTGAAGAGAAGCGATTGGGTGCGATTGTAATTTCACAAAAAGCAGTTCATAAAATAAGCGATGAGCTACTGATGCATTTATGGTTTGAAATTATACGAGAGAAAGGATTGAAATTTTTAGGCTGGGAGGAAGCACAAGCGCAGTGGCAAAACAGGGTGATGAGTTTACGTAACTGGAGAAAAGAAGAGAATTGGCCTGATGTAAGTGATGATGCTTTATTGGAGACAATTGAAAACTGGCTTACACCTTTTTTATCAGGCATCAGCAAAAAGCAAGAATTGCTTAAACTGGATTTGTCGGCCATCTGTAACAACATAATTCCTTGGGATATGCAGCAGTCCTTAAGCAAACTTGCGCCAACAAGTATTGAAGTGCCCAGTGGTTCATCTGTTAAACTAAAATATTTTCAGGACGGTAGCGCTCCGGTACTGGAAGTACGCCTGCAGGAGATGTTTGGCATGTTGCAAACGCCAACCGTAAATGATGGAAGAAATAAAATTATGATTCATTTACTCTCACCCGGATACAAGCCTGTACAGGTTACGCAAGACTTAAACAGCTTCTGGAAAAATACTTATCATGAAGTGCGCAAAGAATTGCGTGCACGTTATCCCAAACACCATTGGCCCGAAGATCCTTTTACAGCTGAGGCAGTTCGTGGAATAAAAAAGCGAAGGGTATAAGTAACTTTAAGAGCCATTTCTATTAAAATCCTAATAAATTAAAACACGGATACTACAGATTCGTCTAATCTCCGTTTGCTTTTAGCTGCAAATCATATACATTAAGGCCATTAATCATTTTAGATATGCGCATCTTATTCACTTCACTTTTTTTGACAATTATTTTCGCGACTCAAGCCCAATTCGATATCCTCATCACTAATGGAAAACTAATTGATGGCTCTGGCAACAACTGGATTTATGCTGATCTAGCAATTAAAGATGGAAAGATTGCAGCCATAGGTAAACTTTCCAATCAG
>CAZVFM010000461.1:0-1536 GCA_964626095.1 uncultured Roseivirgaceae bacterium
TACCACTTTCAATTGGTGTGGTTATTGGCTCGCCACTTGGCGTATTAAGCACTGAGAAAGTGAGCCCCAGAAAAATTACTGTACTTTTTCTCTTACTCACCAGCCTGGTATTGCTGCGAAAACTGATGGAATTGGCCGGCTGAACTCTTGTAAATCATACAGCGTTTCAAGTAAAGACTGTTTAGTGCATTATTATTTAAAAATTTATTATTGTGTACCTTTGAATATGTATCAGCTAAGAAATTATATCAACATTGATAAGATATGTTGCTAAATTATTAGAATGATACACAAAACGTACTAAACACTTTGTGTACACTGTGACTGCCTTCGTGCACTTTGTGTTAATAATAAATTGAATGACAGAAAACGAAATTGCAAATAAAGTAATAGGTCTGGCGATTGATGTGCATAGAGCTTTAGGGCCAGGATTATTAGAAAGCGCTTATAAAGAAAGTTTATATTTTAAGATTTTTAAAGCGGGTTTGATTGTTGAAAAAGAAAAGGCGATGCCATTGATATTTGAAGAAGTAAAGTTAGAATGTGGATACAGAATTGATTTATTGGTTGAAAATAAACTTGTGATAGAAATAAAGAGTGTTGATTCGTTAAATGATATTCATCTCGCTCAAACACTTACATATTTAAAACTGGGAAATTATAGACTTGGTTTGTTAATTAATTTTAATGTAGTACTTCTGAAAGATGGAGTAAAAAGAGTGATTAATGGGCATTTATAAAATTTAACCACAAAGAACACTAAGAAAATATACACAAAGCACACTAAGAGCTTTGTGTACTTTGTGACTGCCTTCGTGTACTTTGTGGTAAAATAGATGGCCATTATGAAAAAAGAATTGTAAATGGGCTTTGTAATACTCAAATCACGAAGGCTCTTAAAGGAAATTTAAATTTCAGCACTTTAAAATAGACACTAATAATTTCAATCAACATGGCATTCTTATTCGACTCTTTTAAAAACTGGAAAAATTACAGCGAAGAAAAAAATCTCAGCCTGATACAGGTAGTGCTTGGCTATGAGTTTGAGCAAAAGGGAAGAAGCGAAACACAAATTTGGGAAGGCTTACAAAAAGCCTGGGAGGTAATGAAAGATGCCGTGCAAACCGGATTGACCGAAGACATGACTTCACGCTCAGGCATGGTGAACAACGGAGCGAAGAAAGTGTACAATCATACTCAAACTGTTTTATCAAAAGAATTTCAAAACCTGATATCGCGTGCGCTTGCTGCCAAAGAAGTGAACTCCTGCATGGGCCGGGTGGTAGCTGCGCCAACAGCTGGTGCGTCGGGTATTATGCCCGGAGTTTTATTTACGCTTCAGGAAATTCATCAGATAGATGACAAAAAAATATTGGAAGCCATGTTGCTTGCCGCAGGCATTGCATTGATCATGGAACAGAAAGCCAGCATTGCAGGTGCCGTGGGTGGCTGCCAGGCAGAAACCGGAACGGCTGCTGCCATGGGCGCAGGTGCAATCGTATTTTGTTTAGGTGGAAATACAGATCAGATTTTTAA
>CAZVFM010000462.1:0-1533 GCA_964626095.1 uncultured Roseivirgaceae bacterium
CATGAAAATGTTGAGTGCTTTTCTTTTATACATCATGCATAAGTGGTTGTTGTAAACTCAGCCTAACATGGCAGCGAACTAACCCATTTGTGATCTGCACGTGTCAACATTCATGTCTGGGTATTTGGTTACTACCGTACTGTAACGGTACTTTTTGAAGACCAGGTTGTCAAGTTTGCCCCTGAGTTGGAGGATGCTTTTGGATTTCATGGTTTGTTAAAAGAGTTTAGGGCTTTTGAATAACAAGTACCGCATCCGGGCTTTATCCCTGCCTTGCGCTCGGCTTATCCGGCCCTTATTAACGAAAGATGAACGAAGGATGAAGCAAAGATGATGGACGTACCAGGGTCTGTACCTGGGGTTTTATGCCCGATGTTCTGAGCGTATACCTAAGGTACAAAAACCTATTGTATTGTGCCTGGTTACAACCTGCAAAGGATTTTCCCCTGGAGTACCGAGAGGGTAAGTCATGGTCCCTGGAACCAATAGTGCTATTATTTGAATCAAATTTTATATCAGGCTATAAATGAATACATTTATTTAACTGCTTTTATTGTGCATGCCCATATACATGGATTTACATATCGCCCCCGGAGCAACTGCCAAACAGGTAGCAGAGGCACATATTCAGGATGTAAAAATCCAGCACAAATACTGTTGCAAGGCGATGACCTATTGGATTGATGAAGGCAAGGGCAATGTTTTCTGCCTCATTGAAGCGCCTGATAAAGAATCGGTACGGGCCATGCATACCAGTGCTCATGGGTTGATTCCACATCAAATCATTGAGGTGAATACCGATGTGGTGAAAAACTTCCTGGGTAGAATCAATGATCCGGAAACTTTTATTGAGGACCCCGATTCAAATCTTAAAATATTCAGCGATCCTGCGTTCCGGATTTTACTGGTTACCAGGACAACCGACCCCCGCTTGCTGAAGCATGCTTTAGGAGCTGAGCGCAGCCACGAATTGCTCATGTTGTATGGCACCCTTGTTCGTGCACAATGTCAAGCGTTTGAAGGGAGGGAAGTTTACCTGGAGGAAAGTGGGTTTATCATTTCGTTTAAATCAGCTTTACAAGCGGTTGAGTGTGCACTTTCGATTCAACGTAAATTACAAAGTTCAGCAGCCCTCATTGGTTTGCAATTGGCATTACATGGGGGTGAGCCAGTCGGTACGAGCGATACTATTTTTGGCACCGCAGTACAGTTTGCCCGCTTTCTATGCATAATAAGTAAGGATGTACAGATCGTATTGTCGGAAACTGCACATAGCCGATTTAGGGAAAATGACTGGAATATTTCTTTTGGCCAAGAACAAATCAGGTTGCTCAAGGCTGCTGAGGAAGCATTTTTAGAAAAACTGATTCATACACTCATCAGTAATTGGCACAATGCTGAATTTGATGTTCCTGATTTTTGCAGACAAATATCTATGAGCAAGCCGCAGCTCTACCGCAAATGTATGGCCATTACAGGTATGTCACCAAATAATTTATTACGGGAATACCGCCTGTTGCAATCACTTGAATT
>CAZVFM010000463.1:0-1512 GCA_964626095.1 uncultured Roseivirgaceae bacterium
TCAATTAAGTTTCCCTCAGGGTCGCGTAATTCAAGAATGTCGCCATTATTGTTGAGTGTTGGCATACCAGTAATGCCCATCGCTTGACCATAACTGTCAAAAAGAGGGGCGCCTGCATTAGTGGCAAGAATTAAATAATCGCCCGGAAAGAAAAACAATTCTTTGAGGGTGCCTGTAGCTCCCGGATCAATCAGTTTCCAATTTAGCAGGTTGAAAACTTTGTTGCTGCGATTATAAATTTCAACGAACTCCTGATTAGGTAAGCCAACGGGCGGATCGGGATCAGGAAAAAATTCTGAGATGATGATGTCTTTCCATTCGGCTGGCTCGGGAACAAAATAGCGGAAGGTGGTTTCATAATTACTCATAGAGTTCCCTGCAATGTCCTCAACATTATTAATTGTTATGGTGAGAAGTTCCCCGTTTGGAAAAGTTTGATTGAAATTTAGTCTTACAGTTTTTTCATCGGCTTGCAAATTTGCATTTTGTGGCTGGCCAACTTCGTTATTAACACTATAATTACTTGGTATCTGTGATGTGGTTGGGTCTAACTCCTCATTAAATAGAACATCAAGCTCGAAATTAGATATTGGAGTTATTGAAACAATTATGGGAGGCTGTGTATCAAACAAGATGTCACCAACATAAAAATCATCAAAGAAATGTCGGTTAAAAAATGAAGCTGTTGATTGGGTTATGCGAATCCCAAAAAAATTGCTTGATGTAAAAGTATTGTCAATTATAGAGGGCTCTGAAAAGTAACTATTCCCTGTGCCCGTATTATCATAAGAAAGCGTCCATAAATCATCTTCATCTCTTATCACTTTAATTTTTAAAACATTATTTGAAGAGTTAGTTATACCATCCGTTCCATTAATGATAATAGTGGGTGTTCCATTAACAATTTTGTAAAGACTGATTTCATCAGGTGTTCCTCCAATCCGAACAAAATAACCATTATTGCCAGGTGCAACAAGGTTTTCATTTTCTGAAATCAGATAGACATCAACGAAATTTACACCCGATGTGTTGAATTGAAGATTCACATAAAATTCCCACTGAGCCTGGGTTGCTTTTGTTGATGGTGTAGATATCCAAAACGTGGTACTGGGATTTGAGGAATTGGAGCGAAGCCTGTTACTATCTATCGTCCAGTTTGCGTTATCATCCGCTGTCCATACAGGATTGTTCGTAAAATCCCCATCCGCAAAGTCATCAACAAACTGCGCCTTTGCTGACACAAGCAGCAGCAAATAAAGCGGAAGTAAAAAGCTACTGAGCTTTTGCATAAATATAGGTTTCGGTAATATGCCTTGTAAACAAAAATACTAATTTTGCCCACTTTTCAAATTTTAACAGACAGATGAAACTCGCCATTGTTGGGGCTACAGGCCTGGTAGGACAAGAGATACTTAAAGTACTCGAAGAAAGAAATTTTGAATTTGATAATTTGTTGCTGGTGGCTTCGGCCAAATCAGTAGGACAGAAAATTGAATTCAAGGGAAAGGATTA
>CAZVFM010000464.1:0-1511 GCA_964626095.1 uncultured Roseivirgaceae bacterium
CTGACTGGATAAAACCTTTCGGTACAATTTTTATAAACCTGCTCAAATTAGTTGCCATCCCACTGATTATTGTTTCGCTCATCAGTGGCATTTCAAATCTGAAAGACATCAGTAAATTATCGCGCATCGGAAGTAAAACCATTGGCCTATATCTCGCCACTACTGTTTTAGCAATCTTTATTGGCCTTACACTGGTAAACATTGCAAAGCCAGGAAATTATTTATCTAAAGAAAAACAAATTGAACTGGCGGAGAAGTATGCACAAGATGCCAACCTCAAGGTAAGTGATGCACAAAAACTTAAAGACTCAGGACCATTACAGGTTGTTGTTGATATTGTGCCGGATAATTTCTTTCATGCTGCAAGTAATAACCGCAACATGTTGCAGATTATTTTCTTCTCTATTCTTTTTGGAATTGCACTCATACTTTCTCCACAAGAAAAGAGCATTGCCGTAAAAGATTTTTTCGATAGTACGAATGAAGTAATCCTACAGGTGGTAGGCATTGTAATGAAGTTTGCCCCAATTGGTGTGTTGGCATTACTCGCATCACTTATTATTGATGTTGCAGGTGATGATCCTGCAAAAGCTGTAGAATTATTTCAGGCGCTGGGTGTATATGCCTTTACCGTATTACTTGCCCTCGGTCTCATGATCTTTCTTTTTTATCCCTTCTTCATGCGCTTGTTTGTGCGAATTGGTTATCGTCAATTTTTTAAAGCCATTTTGCCGGCACAACTTACCGCTTTCACCACAAGCTCAAGTGCTGCCACATTACCGGTTACCAAAGAGTGTGTAGAAAAAAACCTGGGCGTAAAAGAAGAGATCACAAGTTTTGTGTTGCCTTTAGGCGCTACCATCAATATGGATGGCACAAGCATACATCAGGCTATATCCGCAGTGTTTATTGCGCAGGCATTTGGTCACGACTTAACTATTGCCGATCAGTTACTGATTGTTGTAACAGCAACACTTTCTTCTATAGGCGCAGCAGCCGTACCAAGTGCAGGTTTGATAACCCTGGTGATTGTTTTAGGTGCCATTGGTGTTGAGCCCGAAGGACTGGCCCTAATCATTGCCATAGACAGGCCTCTTGATATGTGCCGTACAGTAGTTAATATTACGGGCGATTCTGTTGTAGCAAGTATTGTGGGCAAAACAGAGAATGCCATGGAGCTGCCAGATCAACCGAACTAATTTCAACACATCTTGTTTCTATTTAAAATCAAATGAATATGCAACCAACTGCCAATAAAAACATACATATCTACTTAGAGAGTAATCCAAACCCAAACTCTTTAAAATTTGTGATCAATGAAGTGCTGGTGCCTGATGGCAAGAGTTATGATTTTCCTGATACCGCAAGCGCTCAACATGCACCACTTGCCCTTGAGCTCTTCACTTATCCTTTTGTAGAGCGTGTATTTTACATGAGTAATTTCATAACCGTTACCAAAAATGAAGGCGTTGACTGGATAGAAATTCAAGACATCCTGAAAAAACATATTT
>CAZVFM010000465.1:0-1500 GCA_964626095.1 uncultured Roseivirgaceae bacterium
CATCAGCGCCAATGTTGGCCGGAGATGTTAAACCAACTTGCGCATTCATGTTGGCACCATCCATATAAACCAATCCGCCATTTTGATGAATCGTTTCACAAATTTCGGTAATAGCTTCTTCAAACACACCGTGTGTAGAGGGATAAGTAACCATTAAAGCAGCGAGCTTGTCTTTGTATTGTTCTGCCTTAGCTTTTAAATCGGCCACATCAATTTTTCCTTCCGCATCTGATTTTACTACAACAACATCCATTCCGGCAAGTACTGCACTTGCAGGGTTGGTGCCATGAGCAGATGAAGGAATCAGTGCGATGTTGCGTTGCGTATCTCCTCTGTCTAAATGATAAGCGCGAATTACCATAAGTCCGGCATACTCACCTTGCGCTCCACTATTAGGTTGAAGCGAAACTCCTGTAAATCCTGTTATCTCTTTTAACCATTCTTCCAGGTTATTGAGCATGGCCGTATAACCTTGTGTTTGATCTGTAGGAGCAAATGGATGCATATTGCCCAACTCAGGCCAGGTAACCGGAATCATTTCGGTGGTGGCGTTGAGTTTCATGGTGCATGAACCTAAAGAGATCATGCTGTGCACCATGCTCAGGTCTTTATTTTCAAGTCGCTTGATGTAGCGCAGCATTTCATGTTCTGCATGGTATGTTCCAAACACAGGATGTGTCATAAAGGTACTGCTGCGCAGTAAACCAGAGGTTATCCCGATTACTCCGGTAGATTTATCTTGAATAAGCGGAGTTACCATTCTGAAAGTTTCCAGCAATTCGTTGATATCTTCAGCTGTAATGGTTTCGTCAATTGAAATACCCACGTGATTATCGGTGAAATACCGCAGGTTAACCTGGCGCTTTTCTGCTTCTTCGCGAAGGGCAGTTTTATCAGTCACAGCTATCTTTAACGTATCGAAGAAGAGATCATTTACAGGTTTAAGGCCAATTGTAGCTAAGCCCTTATATAATTTTTGGGTGAGGGCATGAATACGACCGGCAATTTTTTTTAATCCTTCAGGGCCATGGTACACTGCATACATGCCCGCCATAACAGAAAGTAAAACCTGGGCGGTACAAATATTTGATGTTGCTTTTTCCCTGCGGATATGTTGCTCACGAGTTTGCAAAGCCATGCGGTACCCGGGATTTCCCTGCGCATCTATTGATGCTCCAATGATTCTTCCCGGCATTTGTCTTTTAAATTCTTCTTTTGTAGCAAAGTAAGCAGCATGCGGACCGCCAAATCCCATGGGCACGCCAAAACGTTGTGTTGTACCTACAACAACATCGGCACCCATTTCACCCGGAGATTTCATCAGCACCAGGCTCATAATATCAGCGGCAACGCAAATGTAAAGTTCCTGCTCGCGTGCGGCTTGAAACAGATTGGTGTAGTCATGTATGCTGCCATCGTTGTTTGGATTTTGCACAAACAAAGCAAAGTAATTGGCATCCGTAACATCGAAGTTGTTGATGTCGCCAATAACCAATTCAA